>JALWYT010000148.1 GCA_026992705.1 Thiotrichaceae bacterium | reverse complement strand
TAAAAAAAAAATAGAAAATTCTATTGTTAAACCTATAGCAAAAGGCTACAAAAAAATCACTCCAGATATTGTCGAAAAAGGAATTAGTAATTTCTTCGCAAATATTGGCGATATAAAAAATGCCTTTAATAATATATTACAATTTAAATTAGTTGATGCAGGTAATGATTTAACTCGATTTGCTTTTAACTCTACTTTCGGTCTCGCTGGTTTTATTGATGTGGCCTCAGGATTGGGCATGGAAAAACATAATGAGGATTTTGGTCAAACTTTAGCTAAATGGGGAGTTAAATCAGGTTCTTATGTCGTCACACCTTTTTTTGGTCCTTCTACACTTCGAGATTCTTATACTTTCTATATCGATTTAGCAACAAACCCATTAGTTTATCGTGATAAATCATTAGCATATTCAGTTCTCAAAGGTGTCAATACACGAGCTAAATTATTAAGTACCGAAAAAATACTAGAAGAAGTCAGCAACGATGAATACGCCTTAATCCGTGATGCATGGTTGCAGGAGAGAGAATATAACATCAAAGACGGCAATATGGATGTCACTGAACAAGATGATTTAGCCAGTGAGCTAGATGCCTTAGACGAGTCTGAGAGTAAGGGAGAGAGTAAAAAATAACAGTTCCTAGGTTAGCGTAACCCAGCATCAAGTTGCTTATCGTGTTAGCAGAAGGCTCACGGAGCGTAGGGATGGGAGAGTGGTTATCTTGTTTGTGTTCATCTGTGAAATCTGTGGATAAAAACAATAGGAGACGTTGGCTTGACAACGTAGTTGTATCACAAGTCGCGTATACTGTTGTCAAGTTAAGGACTCCTTCATCTACGAAACTTAATTTGATTTCACACGCAGTTTGTAGGTCATAATCAATGTTGATCTGGTCCTGGTGATGGAGGGGTTGGATGTAGTTTGGTGGGATGTTTAGGAGCTTTTATTAGCTTCATTTTACATCCTGTAATACGGAAAGTTGCAGGGTGAGAGCTATCCGCTAAGTAACCTCCATTGTGAAGAGTTGGCTTAAAAAAATCACAACTTACTTTTTTGTAAAAAGGTGCATGATAAGAGCTTTTTAATGTTGAACAGTGCAAATTTTTAAAGTTTTGAGCTATGGTATTTATATTTCCACCATTCTGAGTGGTTAGATAACCATTCCATTCAGAATTTTTATTAATTTGTTTTTCAAAAGGGATCATCTTATTCTGACATGTATTTGCAAAAACAGATGATGAAACAGTCAAGCATATAGAGCTTCCTAACATTATTGAAAAATATTTTATTTTTTTCATGATTCTTCCTTCATTAAATAAACGTTACTCTAGACTAACATCACAGATGTTTTCACTTATCTGAATCCGTAGTGTAGTACCGAAACTACAGATTCAGGATAAAAATAACTCCTACACCGCCTCAACAATCGGAATAACCTTACTCGCAGATTGCTGATAGCTTTCGATTTGGTGGAAGTTTAGGTAGCGGTAAATGTCATCCGCTAAGGTGTCGAGGTCTTTTGCGTATGCCATGTATTCTTCCACGCTGGGGAGTTTGCCTAAAATCGCGGCAACGGCGGCAAGTTCAGCCGAGCCGAGATAGACATTTGCACCATCTCCTAAGCGGTTTGGGAAGTTGCGGGTGGAGGTAGAGATAACCGTTGAGTTTGCGGCAACACGGGCTTGGTTACCCATGCACAGCGAGCAGCCGGGCATTTCGGTTCTAGCACCTGCACGTCCGAAGATATTGTAATAACCTTCTTCCATTAATTGATGTT
This sequence comes from Thiotrichaceae bacterium, assembly GCA_026992705.1. Classification (GTDB taxonomy): domain Bacteria; phylum Pseudomonadota; class Gammaproteobacteria; order Thiotrichales; family Thiotrichaceae; genus S015-18. The sequence continues at coordinate 4,548 of JALWYT010000148.1, read as the reverse complement.
GATCCATTTTAGTCGGCGGCACAATCCACAAACGAGTTGGCACTGAGCCTTCCACCTTTTCTAGCATTTTCCCTGCGGCACGGAAGTGTCCGATATTGGTCATACAAGAGCCGATAAAGACTTCATCAATCTTGTCACCCGCGACCTCCGATAATAATTTGACATCATCAGGGTCATTCGGGCAGGCGACAATGGGTTCTTTGATTTCATTCAAATCAATTTCGATGATTTCGGCATATTCTGCATCGCTATCGGCTTCAATTAATTCAGGGTTCGCCAGCCACGCTTCCATTGCCTCAATACGGCGAGACATGGTTCGCTTATCTTCATAGCCTTCCGCAATCATCCATTTCAGCATGGTGATATTGGATTGCAGATACTCAATAATGGGTTCTTTATTGAGTTTGATTGTGCAGGCAGAAGCCGAACGCTCAGCAGAAGCGTCAGAAAGCTCAAAGGCTTGCTCAACTTTTAGATCAGGCAGCCCTTCGATTTCAATAATTCGCCCTGAAAAGACATTCTTTTTATTGGCTTTTTCAACGGTTAATAAACCTTGCTGAATAGCCGCATACGGTATGGCATTGACCAAATCACGCAAGGTAATGCCCGGTTGCATTTCACCTTTGAAACGCACTAATACGGACTCAGGCATATCCAATGGCATCACCCCTGTTGCGGCGGCAAAAGCAACCAAGCCTGAACCTGCGGGGAAGGAAATACCCATTGGGAAGCGGGTGTGAGAATCACCGCCCGTGCCAACGGTGTCGGGTAATATCATGCGGTTAAGCCATGAATGAATGACCCCATCGCCTGCTTTTAGGGAAACACCGCCTCGCGTCATAATAAAATCAGGCAAGCTGTGTTGGGTTTCGACATCAATAGGACGAGGGTAAGCAGCCGTATGGCAAAATGATTGCATTACTAAATCGGCAGAAAACCCAAGGCAGGCGAGGTCTTTTAATTCATCTCGTGTCATTGGACCTGTAGTGTCTTGTGAGCCGACAGTGGTCATTTTTGGTTCACAGTATTGTCCTGCTCGAACGCCATCTAAGCCACACGCTCTACCAACGATTTTCTGAGCTTGAGTGAAACCTTTGCCAGTGTCTTCGGGCATATCAGGTTTAGCAAATAAATCGCTAGGCTCCATACCAAGGGCTTGTCGGGCTTTATCGGTTAAACCACGTCCAATAATCAAAGGAATACGCCCGCCAGCTTGGACTTCATCTTTAATCACAGGAGTTTTAAGCTTGAATTGAGCGATTTCTTCACCGCTGTCATGATATTTAACCACGCCCTCATAAGGATAAATATCAATCACATCACCCATTTCCAAAGCAGAAACATCAAACTCAATCGGCAAAGAACCTGCGTCTTCTAATGTATTAAAGAAAATAGGGGCGATTTTCCCGCCAAAGCAATAGCCGCCTGCTCGTTTATTCGGAATATAAGGAATATCTTCGCCCATGTGCCATAGCACGGAGTTAGTGGCGGATTTACGCGAAGAGCCTGTGCCAACCACATCACCGACATAGGCAAGAGGAAAGCCTTTTTCTTTTAAATTTTGGATGGTTTCAAGTGGCTTGTCTGTAAAATCAGGGCGAGGCATTTTAAGCATTGCCAAGGCATGTAGCGGAATATCTGGTCGCGACCACGCATCAGGGGCAGGGGATAGGTCATCGGTATTGGTTTCACCGGGGACTTTAAAGACAGTTACCGTGATTTTATCAGCCAGTTTAGGCTTTGAGGTAAACCATTCAGCATTTGCCCAAGACTCAACGACTTGTTTGGCATAACGATTACCCGCATCCATTTTTTCTTTCACATCATGGAAGGCATCGAACATCAACAAGGTATGCGAAAGGGCTTTCACCGCAGTCGGAGCTAAATCATCATTATCCAATGCATCAATCATTGGCTGGATATTGTAACCGCCTAACATTGTGCCAAGTAGTTCAACCGCATGTACGGGGCTAATTAACGGCGAGCTGGCTTCTCCTTTGCTAATCGCTGCAAGAAAAGCCGCCTTAATATAAGCCGCATCATCCACGCCCGCAGGAACTCGGTTTGTTATCAAATCAAGAATAAAATCTTCTTCCCCCTGTGGCGGTGATTTTAATAATTCGACCAACGCAGCCGTTTGTTCTGCACTTAATGGTTTTGGTGGAATCCCTAGTTCCGCACGTTCTGCAACGTGTTTGCGATACGCTTCAAGCACGATTATCGTCTCCCTAATTGAAATTTGCAGTTGATCACTCCACACTAAGTAGGAGGGCATAGTTAATTTAATAAAATTTACGAAGGATATTTTTTGCTAGTCAAGTCATTGTCGAAGAAGCATAGTCGAGCTACGCGACTGAGAGAATGGCTTGAATAGCGGAAAATAGACCAGTAAATTGTTAAATTAATTATGTTCTCCTACTTTTATATATCTGTATCAGTAGAGCATCATCGAAAAATAACGCGGAAGTCTATCACAATGAACGCCAATGCCGAAGTATCCTCATTATTATCTCGCTACCCCAAGCAAGGAATGATTATAAACCTCATACTATTAGCCACCTTTGGCATTTTAAGCATCGGCATATTCGCCCCCATGCTAACCATGAAATACATTGTGCTAGGCTTTTTCACATGGAAAGAAAAAACCGTTACCTTAGCCAGCACAATTTTAGAACTCTACAACACCGGCGAACACCTATTATTTATCGTTATCGTACTATTTAGCATCTGCTTCCCCATCCTAAAAATCTGCACACTACTCCTCTCCACCAACGTCCCCATCGCCAAAGGCTCACTACTCGAAAAAGGATTACACTTCACCGAAAGCTTTGGAAAATGGTCAATGCTAGAAGTCTTTGTTGTCGCCTTACTACTTGTCTCCGTCAAACTAGGAGCCTTACTCAATGTGCAAGTACACTACGGCGTTTACGCCTTTGCCGCATCCGTACTACTCACAATGGCAATGAGCTACTGGATTGCAAGGCTGGATAAGTGTACACGAAAAAATATTTTAAATAACTGTTAGCACACTTATAGTGAGAGCTTGACCAATTCCCTTTTTGGGTTTCTAGCCATGATTCAATGGTTAGCAATGTATTCTTTTAAAGCATCATCAATTCTCGTTTGCCAGCCTTTACCCGTTGCACGGAAAAAGTTTGTAACATCTCTGGAAAGCCTGATAGTAATCCTGTCTTTTGTAACTTCTGCTTTTGGTCTTCCTACGGGTCTTAATTGCTTAAATTCTGCTTCAGTTAATTCATAGGTATCAGGATCAGCTTTAATTCCTGCATTGATTATTGCATCTTCTTCTTTAGTAGGGATGATTGTCCCCTCTTTAAGCTTTGGCATATCGTTTAATCTCCCTCTTATTTGCTTTTCTCAAGCTAATTATTCGACGAACATCTTTTCTATCCGTATAGACAATACAATGAAGGCGAAGGTCAATATAAGCGTACCCAATCATGCGAACTTCATTATAGTCATGACGTGTATCTTGAAATGCCCACAAAGCATCCTATTCGATTTTATTTGCATCTTGTAATGAGATTCCGTGCTTTTCTAAATTAATTGCATCTTTGGCATGATCAAATTCAATTATCATATTAATTATTGTATGTACATAAAATATAAAAATCAACTTAGCAATTCAGAACCCAAAGTATTTAAACACCCGCTCTAGCCAATTCCAGATTATTTGATGAAGCATGTAGTAAATACTGATAATTGCAATGGTGACAGGTAGGGTAGCACCAGCAAGTAGGCTAGTAGTTCAATCATTGTTGTTATTCCTGAAAGTTGTTGCTGGTTGTGTTTGCTTGGTGGTGCTTGCAGATAAATATTTATCTACAAGCACCTCACCCTATTTATGCAACCAGATACTTAGGAAGTCCGTTTTTATAGTTTGGGTTCTCTTTAATGATTCCATCAGTCAACATCTTGTCCCTGATTTGCATGGTCAAATAAGTGCATTCAGGAAGTGAAATAGAGGAATTTTTAATTTTAGAGTCCTGCTTAACATATTGATGAACTTTCTTTCTGACGGCAGGAATTGAGGGCTTTAATTTTTTCTCCTTTACCTGCTTCGATATGTAAGCATATAAAGGCTCAAAATCATCGTCCTGTAATACCTGCTTGACCTGTTCTTTTTCTGCACCTGTTCTAACCTGTTCGACTAGGTCATTTTTGACCTGTTCGACTAGGTTAGAAGGGCGGTTTTCTGCTACGGTATCACCACCTGTTTTTTCACTCTGTTTTATCGGTGTAACATTATTTTCATTGGGGTACTTATCCGATGCTTTAACAAGCTTTTCATTAGGTTGTTTTATAACTCGTTCTGCCTTGAGTCTTTTTACAACCTGTACCGCGACTTTTTTACATTGTGGATAGGTTAGGTTGGTAAGTTGGTCTTGATGGATTCTTTCGGCTATTGCTCCGACTGTCGGTTGTAGTGTGCCTCGTTGTACTTCACCTTTTAGGTCGGAGTAGGGCGTCGCTTTGACTTCTTCATATTGGACTGTGCCACCAGTAAACACCGTTGTTTGCTTTTTG
>JALWYT010000147.1 GCA_026992705.1 Thiotrichaceae bacterium | reverse complement strand
GCCGCAGGCATTGTTGAATTATTTGGTTCGCTTAGGCTGGTCGCATGGTGATCAAGAAGTGTTCAGCAAAGAGGATATGATTGAGCTATTCTCTTTAGAAGGCGTGAATAAAGCTCCATCAACCTTTAACCCTGAAAAACTGTTGTGGCTAAATCAGCACTATATTAAAGAGCTTGCCCCTGAGGAAGTAGCAAAGCATTTAACTTGGCATCTTGAGCAGCAGAAGCTAGATATTAGCAATGGTCCTGATATTAAAGAGGTGATTATCGCTTTACGGGAGCGTGCTAAAACATTGGTCGATTTGGTGGAAAGTAGCCGTTATTTTTATGAAGATTTTGATAGCTTTGATGAAAAAGCAAGCAAAAAACACTTTAAAACGGCAACGCCTGGTATTCTACAAGCTTTGCATGATGAGCTAGCTCAACTCGAAGATTGGGAAGAAGAAGCTCTACACGCGGCGATTATGCAAGTTTGTGAAAATTTAGGCTTGAAACTCGGCAAAGTGGGACCGCCATTGCGAGTTGCGATTACGGGCACAGCGATGTCGCCATCGTTGGAAGTCACCTTAAAACTTATCGGGCGGGAACGCTCATTAAAACGTATTTTAAATGCAGTGAAATTTAATCGAGCAAAATATGAATAAAGGCTTGACAGGCTCCGCAGATTAACACAAAATTCGCCTCTCTTTCGAGGGGCTATAGCTCAGCTGGGAGAGCACCACACTGGCAGTGTGGGGGTCGGCGGTTCGATCCCGCCTAGCTCCACCAGACACGAAAGAGGTAGAAGTATGGCTCGTCTTGGTCAGATTCTTGTCATCGTTGGACTTATATCTACAATTATCACCTTTGTTGGTGCATTTGGATTAATGTTTCACGGTGGTTATGATGCACTAACTAAGTTATTATTTATGTTAGTTCCTGTAAGTTTTTTAATACTCTTTACAGGGGTTGCAACCGTCGCTCTATATGGCGAAAGAGATTCTGATAGAGACAACAGTTTTAAGTTATAAGAAATAAGCAAACGCTTTTTCTTTGTGCGTCGTCCCCATCGTCTAGCGGTTAGGACACCGCCCTTTCACGGCGGTAACCGGGGTTCGAGTCCCCGTGGGGACGCCATTCTTAAACAAACTTCTTCATGCAAACAATGTGCAACATTAAATAGCGTCGTCCCCATCGTCTAGCGGTTAGGACACCGCCCTTTCACGGCGGTAACCGGGGTTCGAGTCCCCGTGGGGACGCCATTTTATGTATCTCGCACACAGTTCAAATCAAATACCTAGCCACCTAGCCTAGTCTTTATATATTTTATCCATGTCCCCATCGTCTAGTGGCCTAGGACACCGCCCTTTCACGGCGGTAACCGGGGTTCGAACCCCCGTGGGGACGCCAATTACCATGTTTAATTTAAAGCCACACGCCAATTATCAAAATCCATCCATACAATCCCTGCAAGCCAGTATCACCCGCACAAATTATCAGCAATTACGCCTACAATACATTTTATCGGCTAATTTAGAACAATTAGTGATAGCCGCACCAAGCAATCCCAGTTTTCAGGATAGACTCTGGGAACACACTTGTTTTGAGTTATTTATTCAGCAGCAAGGCGAAACAGCGTATTATGAATATAATTTTTCACCCTCAAGTCAGTGGGCAGCTTATGGATTTAATGATTATCGGCAGATAAATAATTGGCAAGCAAAGACAACGCCTATTATTACAAGCAACCAATCAGCAACATTATTGCAACTTGATGTGCAGCTAGATTTGCCAGAATCATTGTACCACCAAGCATTATCCGTAGGGCTTACCGCTGTACTGGAAACTCGTAATAATGAACTAAGCTATTGGGCATTAAAACATCCACAAAAACAGCCTGATTTTCATGATAAAAATGGATTTATACTCACACTATGAAAATACAATTTGGTATTGATCGCTTACTCGCAGATGCAAACCTACGCCAGCCATTAAAAGGCAAACGCATTGCATTATTAGCTCACCCCGCATCGGTTACTGCTGACCTCAAACACAGCCTAGATGCCCTCGCCGAGCTACCTGAAATTACCTTGAGCAGTGCTTTTGGACCTCAGCACGGATTACGCGGTGATAAGCAAGATAATATGGTGGAATCACCCGATTACATCGACCCTATTCATCAAATCCCTGTATTCAGCCTCTACGGTGAAGTTCGCTATCCCACCGATGAATCCATGAATAGCTTTGATGTATTGCTCATTGATTTACAAGACCTAGGCTGTCGAATCTACACCTTTATCACCACGCTACGCTATATGCTAGAAGCCTCTGCCAAACACGGCAAAACTGTCTGGATACTAGACCGTCCCAATCCTGTTGGCAGACCCATTGAAGGTTTAAGCCTAAGAAAAGGCTGGGAAAGTTTTGTCGGGGCAGGTGAAATGCCCATGCGACACGGTTTAACGATGGGCGAGATGGCACATTGGTTTATCAAAACACTGGATTTAGATGTCGATTGCAAAGTAATCGAAATGCAAGGCTGGCAGCCTGAACAAGCTCCGGGTTATGGTTGGACATTAGGCGAACGCACATGGATAAACCCCAGCCCCAATGCTCCTAATTTATGGATGGCAAGGTGCTACGCGGGAACTGTTATGCTAGAAGGCACGACCCTATCCGAAGGCAGAGGTACAACCCGCCCACTAGAATTATTTGGAGCACCCGACATCAACGCCAGAAAGATCATCAAAACCATGCACGAACTCGCTCCACACTGGCTAGCAGGCTGCCGCCTAGGAGAAATCTGGTTTGAACCCACCTTCCACAAACACCAAGGAAAACTCTGCTCAGGCGTACAAATCTATGTAGAAGACCCAAGCTACAAGCACCAAGCCTTCAAACCTTGGCGACTACAAGCCATCGCATTCAAAGCCATTAGAACGCTATACCCCGACTATGAACTATGGCGAGACTTCCCCTACGAATACCAATTCGACAAACTAGCCATTGACATTATCAACGGCTCCCCACTACTGCGTGAATGGGTAGATGACAAGCAAGCCGAAGCAGGGGATTTAGATACTTTAGCTCAACAAGATGAAATCGCTTGGCAGGAAAAAATACAACAAATACCAATATACTAAATCTATATGTATAGATATCTATGATCAGAATTAAGCTATTATTTTGAGGGCAAAATTTTAATTTCCCTTTTGTTTCAATTGGCAATTTAACGCGTTCCTTGTATGCTTCGGTTTCCACAAAAATAAGTAATAACGCTCGACTTATGCAAGATCAATACAATCACAAAATCGTTGAACCTAATGCTCAAAGCTTCTGGGCGGATAATCATTCATTTGAAGTCACAGAAGATCCAAATAAAGAAAAATTTTATTGCCTTTCGATGTTTCCTTACCCGAGTGGTAAGTTACACATGGGGCATGTTCGCAACTACACCATTGGCGATGTGATTTCACGTTTCCAACGGATGCAGGGCAAAAATGTACTGCAACCAATGGGTTGGGATGCGTTTGGCTTGCCTGCGGAAAATGCGGCGATTAAAAACCATGTGCCGCCTGCAAAGTGGACAGATAAAAATATCGCAGAAATGCGAAAGCAATTAAAGCAGATGGGCTTGGCGTATGATTGGACGCGAGAAATCGCTACCTGCAAGCCTGATTATTATCGCTGGGAACAGTGGTTTTTTACCAAACTTTATGAAAAAGGCTTAGTATATCGTAAAAAGTCTACTGTCAACTGGGATCCTGTTGATCAAACGGTACTGGCGAATGAGCAGGTTGTCGATGGTCGCGGTTGGCGTTCTGGGGCTATTGTTGAGCAGCGTGAAATTGATCAATGGTTCCTAAAAATCACTGCCTATGCAGATGAGTTTATCGAAGAGGTACAAAAATTAGAAGGCTGGCCACAACAAGTTCGCACTATGCAGACCAACTGGATTGGTCGCTCCGAAGGTGTGGAAGTTAAATTTGGTATTGATGGTTCAGATGAAAAGCTAGAAGTCTTTACTACACGCCCTGATACCTTGATGGGCGTTACCTATCTCGCCGTTGCACCACAACACCCTCTCGCCTTGCAAGCGGCTGAAAAGAATCCTGAACTGGCTGAATTTATCCAAGAATGCAAGCAAACCAAAGTTGCCGAGGCGGATATGGCAACGATGGAGAAAAAAGGCATGGACACTGGCTTTATGGCTGTGCATCCATTAACAGGCGAGACTGTGCCAATCTGGGTCGCTAACTTTGTATTAATGAGCTATGGCTCAGGAGCGGTGATGTCTGTTCCCGCCCACGACCAACGCGATTGGGAGTTTGCCAAAAAGTATCATTTACCTATTCAACAAGTCATTGCTCCAAAAGACGAAAGCGATGTTGATATTGAATCCGCCGCCTTTACCGAAAAAGGTGTTTTAATCAATTCGGCTGAATTTACAGGCAAAACCTCAGAAGAAGCTTTTGATGCAATCGCCGAAACCTTGGCGGAAAAAGAACAAGGTCGAAAAACCATTAACTATCGCTTACGGGATTGGGGTGTTTCCCGACAACGCTACTGGGGCTGCCCAATACCGATTACTCATTGTGATGACTGCGGTGCGGTTGCCGTCCCCGAAGAAGACCTCCCCGTTCGCTTGCCAGAAGATGTCGAATTTGATGAAACAGGCGGCTCACCCATCAAAAAAATGCCTGAATTTTATGAGACCACCTGCCCAAGTTGTGGAAAACCCGCTACACGCGAAACCGATACTTTCGATACCTTCTTTGAATCCTCATGGTATTACGCTCGCTACACCTGTGCTGACAATAATGAAAGCATGTTAGATGAACGAGCTAATTACTGGCTACCTGTTGATCAATATATTGGCGGTATCGAACACGCGGTTTTACACCTGCTCTACTCGCGTTTCTTCCACAAATTGATGCGTGATGAAGGCATGGTAGAAAGTGATGAACCTTATACCAATCTACTCACACAAGGCATGGTACTCGCTGAAACTTATTATCGAGAAAACGATAAAGGTGGCAAAGACTGGATTAATCCACAAGATGTTAGCGTAAAACGTGATGAAAAAGGCAGAATTATCTCTGCAAGCTCACGCATTGACGGCAAACCTGTTATCAGTGCGGGCATGAGCAAAATGTCCAAATCTAAAAATAACGGGGTTGATCCACAAATTCTTATTGAAAAATACGGTGCAGATACGCTACGCCTATTCTCAATCTTCGCTGCTCCCCCTGATCAAAGCATGGAATGGTCAGATGCAGGTGTTGAAGGGGCACAACGCTTTATCAAACGCCTCTGGCGACTAGCTACTGAACGCTTGGCGAATAAGCAACGAGTGAGCATCGAGCAAGATGATTTGTCAGAAGAGCTACGAGCGTTACGCAGAAAAGTCCATCAAACCTTGCAAAAAGTAACGCAAGACATGAGCAAACGCTTTGCATTTAATACAGCGGTTGCTGCCAATATGGAATTGCTTAATGATGTATCAAAATTACATGATACAAGCGATCAGGCTCAAGCGGTTGTGCAAGAAGCATTAGAAATGATTATTCTCATGCTATCGCCTATTATTCCACACATGACCCACGCCTTATGGCAACAGCTCGGTCATGACACGGCTATTATTGATGAAGCATGGCCAAGTGTTGATGAAGCCGCTTTAGTGCAAAACAATATTGAAATGATTGTACAGGTCAATGGCAAGGTTCGCGGCAAAATACAAGTTTCAGTTGATGCGGATGATGACACCATCAAAACAGCCGCTCTCACTAATGAAAATGTGCAACGCTTTACGGATGGAACAACTATTCGCAAAGTCATTGTTGTTAAAGGTCGCCTGGTCAATATTGTTGCAAACTAAAGGAAATCGACAATGAAAACACTTCGCCACTTACTTTTTATTTTAATCACTACATGGTTATTACAAAGCTGTAGTGGTGAGGGTTTTCATCTACGCGGACATGGCAATCTGCCTGCAATACAAGAAGCTTTTTATATTGAAGGTATTAACCTACAAACACCGTTTGGCAATGCACTTCGCAACGTACTCAATCAATCAGGCTCAAAAGTTGTGCAAGACCCAGGCCAAGCAAGTATCTTATTGACTATTTCCAACCTTGTCGAAGATAAAACCGCCGCAGGCTACTCCCGTGCTAGAAAAGTACGCGAATACGATATATTTATTCGTATGAATTATAGCTTCCGTAGTACAAATAGTTATAATAATTTCAAGGCGGGAAATGGTTATATTAATTTAACTCGTACACAACTTTATGATAGTGATTTTGCTCTTGGCAAGGCTGAAGAAGAGGCAGCCATTCACCGTGAATTAGAACAAAAAGCCGCTCAATTAATTCTACTTAAGCTACAATAT
>JALWYT010000146.1 GCA_026992705.1 Thiotrichaceae bacterium | reverse complement strand
TAATTGTTTAATACCATTTTCCTGTGCTTCTAATTCCTTGGTTAAGTTTTGTAAGTGAATTCTCTCTTTATGAATATTTTGCTCAGTATTATGTAATTTTTTGTAGATATTTTGCGTCTTTTTAATTTTCTTTATACGACTATTATTAAGGTACTCATAATATTTCATTACTCGTGCCATTTCAGATGGATTATCTTGTTTTAACAATAAACGTAATGGTGATTGTTGACCAGCAAGTTGCAGTGCTTGTAACTGTTGGGCAAGAGCTTCTTTTTGTGTGTTAAGCTCCTTTTGTAAGTTTTGTTTTTTCTCGATAGCAGCTTGCAATTTTTTACTTATTACCTTTATTTTTTTTTCAGTTTGGTACTTTTTCTTGGCAATATTGCCTAGCTTTTGCTCCATTTCCTTTATTTCAGCACGTATTTTTTCAGACTTTTCTTTAGCTGTTTCAACATTACGTGTTAATTGCTTTATTTCTCGTTTAACGGCACGTTGTTCCTGTTTGTCAGAAGCACTTGATAAAGTAAAAAAAACAAGAATCAAAGTGATACTTAAATACTGGAAAAAGATTTTAATCACAATGTCCTTCTATAATATCTGAATAGTAATTTTTTAAGACATAAAGCAAATATGTCAAGGTGTTTTTGCTCAAAATATATATACATATATGATTTAAAAGTACTTTCTATACAAAATCCATAAAAGTAAGGGTAGATTTCTTAAAAGCTTGGTAATATGATAATAACTTATAAATCAATATGATAAAATACTATCAGTAAGTTATTTTTAGTAATATATTACATATCATCTGTTAGCTATGTTTTGAGTAGAAGTATCTATAAATGTATACTTTGTGTGGTTATATTGCTGGTAATACTGATATACTTTAGTGTATAAGTATATTATTTCTTACAAGCATAATAATATTGTGCATGAACTTGATGTTACTCCTGCATAATTCATGCTGATATGTATTTTAAACCAGATAAAAAAAGAGTCTATATATAAAATATGAGTTCACAAACTAATACATCTCAAGACTGTAACTTTGTCACTGATTTACTTGCTCGGGAGGAGGATGTTGAAAGAGCATCTCGCTCTCTCAAAGCGATCTCTCACCCTCTACGATTAAAAATATTATGTGTATTAGGTGATAAAGAGTTTAGCGTACAAGATATTGTTTCATATGTTGGCACCTCTCAAAGTAATATTTCCCAGCATTTAGCTATTTTACGCGACAAAGGCGTTCTGTCATCACGTAAAGATGCAAACCGTGTATTTTATCGTGTGGGTGATACACGAACCTTGAAACTAATTAGTATGATGCAAGAGGTGTTTTGCAGCGTATCCCATTGATTATATTATTAAATGTATTAATAAAGCTGACAAAACTTATCTATTATCTAACAGTGGACTTAGCCTAATGCTTTAAGTCCACTTTTCTCCTCTTTATTTAATAATATCATAGGTCTTATTTAATATGACTGAATATCTTGATTTTGCTAAAGCGAATCTTATACTTTTTATTGCTCTAGCTGTAATTATTGCTCTTATTATAAAAGTAGAAATTGATCGTTTTACTCGAAAATATAAAACGGTCAATACTAATGAAGCTGTGCAGCTTTTAAATCGTGATGATACAGTCGTACTTGATGTACGAGAAGACAAGGAAGTTAGTGAAGGTATGATCAATGGAGCAAAGCATATTCCACTAGGGCAGCTATCTTCACGTATTTCAGAGTTAGATAAATACAAAGATAAACCTATTTTAGTTTATTGCCGTAGTGGGCATCGCTCTGGTGCAGCCTGCAAACAGCTTACAAAAGCAGGATTTTCAGATGTAAGTAATCTTATTGGTGGTATCATGAGCTGGGAATCTGCTAATCTTCCAATCAAGAAGCGTTAATTATGAGTACTCCAACGGTAGTGATGTATCGCACAAAGTTTTGTCCTTATTGCATGAGGGCAGATAGGCTATTAAAAAGCAAAGGTGTTGAATATCAAGCGATTAATGTTGGTAGTGATCAGGCTCTTTGGAAAGAAATGGAAGAAAAAAGTGGTAGAAATACTGTCCCACAAATATTTATTGGAGAACATCATATCGGTGGCTATGATGATTTAGCCGCTGCAAACCAATCAGGGGAGCTTGATAAATTACTATCAGGAATCCAACAATAAAAAAGGTAAATAAACATGGCTGAACAGGCTAAAGATGAAGCACAATTTATTATTCAACGCATTTACACAAAAGATGTTTCTTTTGAATCACCTAACTCACCTGCAATTTTTGCACAAGATTGGCAGCCAGAAACCAATTTACAACTCAATACTAATGTCACTTCGTTAGATGATAATAATTATGAAGTTGAACTTATCATTACAGTTACAGTAAAAAGTGCAGATAAAACGGCATTTCTTGTTGAAGTCAATCAAGCAGGTGTATTTTATATTGTAGGTTATGAAAAAGACTATAAAAATCAGCTATTAGCAAGCTATTGCCCAACTTCATTATTCCCATATTGTCGTGAAGCCATTGCTAGCCTAGTTTCTAAAGGTGGTTTCCCTGAGTTGCACTTATCACCTATTAATTTTGATGCACTTTATGCACAACGTATAGAAGAACAACAAGCAGAAAATACTGAAGAAAAAAAAGAAGCGTGAGTATAAAAAAAATCTCAATCTATGGAGCAGGTTCATGGGGTACGGCATTAGCCTTACAACTTGCTCGCAATCATATTGATGTCCTGCTATGGGATATCAATAGTAAGCATATTGAGGTTATCAATCATGCTCGTGAAAATTACTACTACCTCGCCGGTATTCCTTTCCCTGATAATCTTAACTGCACCACCAATATTGATGATGCTGTCGCCTATGCAAATTACCAATTGATTGTCGTCCCTAGTCACGGTTTTCGGCAATTACTCGCACAGCTAAAACCCTTGTTAAATAATAATCACTGTATTATTTGGGCAACCAAGGGCTTAGAAGTCAATACAGGCATGTTACTACACCAAGTATTGACCGAAGAACTACCAGATTTGCAAAACTACGGCGTTGTTTCAGGACCCACCTTTGCCTTAGAAGTTGCCAAAGGCTTACCCACTGCAATGACCGCTGCCGCTAGCTCAAAAGAAGTCGCTATTGAAGTTGCCAAAGCTTTTACCGCTGATAATTTCCGCATGTATATTAGTGACGATATTATCGGCGTAGAATTAGGCGGAGCAATAAAAAATGTTCTAGCGATAGCAGCAGGCATATCCGACGGCTTAGGTTATGGAGCCAATGCAAGAGCCGCTATTATCACCAGAGGTTTGGCTGAAATCATCCGTCTAGGTCAAAAAATGGGAGCCAAAGCCGAAACACTCATGGGCTTATCAGGCGTTGGCGACCTTGTACTAACTTGCACTGATGACCAGTCACGCAACCGACGCTTAGGCTTAGCCATTGGGCAAGGCGAAACCCGCGAAGCCGCCGTCAAAGCCATCGGGCAAGAAGTCGAAGGCATTAAATCCAGCCAGTCTATTGGCTTATTAGCCCAAAAAGCCAATATCGAAATGCCGATTTGCGAACAAGTCTATCAAATACTTCACCAAGGCATTGCCGCCTCTGATGCCGTTTCAACCTTACTTCAGCGTGAATTAAAGTCAGAGTTTTAATGCGGATAATAGAGGGCAAGTTGTTATCCAGATACGGCATGTCTTTTTGCAAAAAGTGCTATTATGTTCCCACATAACGTAGTTAAAGGTGAACTATGCACAGTGTAACGATTAGAGATTTAAAAAATAACCCTGCAAGTATGACGCGTCATTTAGAGAGTGGGGAGTCTGTATTTTTGACTAAACATGGTAAATCTATCGGTATTACGCTTCCTTTGGATGATGGCTTAATTAATCAAAGCGTTAAAGAGCTATTCTTTTTTGAGTTCTATAAAAAAGGTGAAATATCCTTTGGTAAATTAGTTGAGTTTCTTAATATCAGTAAAGCTAGACTGCGTAAAATGTTTGCTGCTCTGGATATGCCTGTTATTGACTATGCTCCTAGTGAAATTGAGGATGAGCTAAAGGTTTTTGACCAGCTATGAACATTATTGTTGCTGATAGCTCAACACTTATTGCATTGCTTGATACTGATAATTTTGGCGTTATATTTAAGCCATTTGATCAAGTCATTATTAGTGATGTGGTGTACCAAGAAGTAATCTATACTGGAGAGCATCAGGCAATAATAAATAGACATATTGAGCAGTCTCAAATAGATAAGCAGGTGATCGAATATAATGAATTATATGAGATGCTGATTAAACGATTGGATCGAGGAGAAGCTGAATCAATTATTTTGGCTAAAAAAAACAGGGCTTTCTCTGTTAATAGATGAAAAGAAAGGAAGAAGTATTGCAAAATCACTTAGAATTAGCATTATTGGTTTAATAGGCATTATCCTGCAATTAATAAAGACTGATAAGATTTCAAAACAAGAAACAATAGAGATTGTAAAATAAATGGAAGATAATAATTTTAGGCTTTCTGATGGGCTTAAAGCCTTGATTTATAATTATCTGAATCCATAACTTTATTACGGAATATTATCCTAAAATTCTGGAGAACAACATTGACAGCAGTACTAGAACATTTAATTGATAATAAAAAAATCACCTTTATCGGCGGTGGTAATATGGCTCGTAGCCTGATTAATGGATTGCTGATGGATAATAATCAGGTACAGATTTGTGTCGCTGACCCCGATGAGAGCCAGTTAGATGGCATTCGACAAAACTGGGCGAATGTTATAACCACAAGTAATAACCTTGAAGCCATTGATCAAGTTGATGTGGTTATTCTTGCGGTAAAACCACAAATTATGTCCGAAGTGCTAAAGCCATTGGCAACGATTGCCCAGCAACAAAAGCCCTTATTTATATCCATTGCCGCAGGGATCACAGAGGCAAATATTACGGATATTTTAGGTGCGAAAATCCCAATTGTACGCTGTATGCCAAATACGCCTGCTCTTGTACAAACTGGAGCAACAGGATTATATGCCAATCAATATGTATCGGTTGAGCAGCATGAGCTTGCCGAAAGCATTATGCGAGCTGTAGGCATTACGGTTTGGATGCAAGAAGAATCGCTACTCGATGCTGTCACAGCGGTATCAGGTAGTGGACCCGCTTATTTCTTTTTAGTGATGGAAGCCATGCAAACGACCGCAGAAAAGCTCGGTTTGCCAGCAGAAGAAGCTAAGCTATTGATTTTACAAACTGCATTAGGAGCAGCAAAATTAGCACTTGAGAGCCGTGACAAGCCAGCAGAATTACGTAAAAAAGTTACCTCAAAAGGTGGTACAACCGAAGCAGCTCTGGCTAAATTAATCGACGGTGGTTTGCCAGAATTATTTGATACAGCCCTGCAAGCCGCTGATCAGCGAGCAAAAGAGTTGGCAAAATAAGGAGCGAGCAAAAATGAGTACCCTACAAAATATTGGAATATTTCTGGTCGATACCGCTTTTACACTCTATATCTATGCGGTCATCCTTCGTTTTGTGCTTGCCATGTCACGAGCCGATTTTTATAACCCAATTTCACAAACGATTGTAACCATTACCAATCCCGTATTAATTCCACTGCGTCGTATGATTCCTGCGATGGGGAAAATAGATACCGCAGCCGTCGTACTCGCTCTTGCTCTGATTTTTACAAAAACACTTTTGATTTTATTGATGCAAGGAACAAGCGTCGGTTTTATTGGCTTAGTTTTTTACGCAATTATTGAATTACTGCGTATCGTGATTTGGTTATATATTATCGCAATTATTTTGCAAGCGGTGATGAGTTGGTTCGGCAATAGCTACGGTAATCCACTGGCATCCATATTAAATAGCTTAGTTGAGCCTGTGCTTCGCCCAATTCGTAATGTTGTACCCAATATTGGCATGATTGATGTTTCCCCAATAATTGCTATTTTAGGATTGAATATCTTGCTGATTATTCTGGATGGTCTTGCCTAAACCATGCTGATAATCCGTGAAGAAAAGGTGCATAGCAATCGGCGTGATTTATATAATCTAAAATCCATTCTACCTTATCTAAAAGAATTTATCGCTCGAACCTTATTCGCTCTGCTATGTTTGATTTTGGCAAAAGCTGCCAATGTCAGTGTTCCTGTCATCCTAAAAGCTATTGTTGATAGCTTTGGTACCAAGCAAAATTTTATTGTTGCTTTACCTATTGGCTTATTATTAAGCTATGGAGCATTAAGACTCGCCAGCTCACTATTCAATGAATTGCGTGACACAGTATTTGCTCGGGTACGTTATCGAGCCATGCGACGCTTAGCCACACAAGTCTTAACACATTTACACAGCCTATCCC
>JALWYT010000145.1 GCA_026992705.1 Thiotrichaceae bacterium | reverse complement strand
AGTTATGACAGAGTGCTGTAAAAATCTCAACGCAGCAAAGACCTTAGCTCAGACGGAGATGACAAAACGGCGTTTATGGATGGTTGATCTCGGATTTAAGTATTTTGAATCCTACCTGCAGTTAAAACGGGTTACATCCGCAGAGATGAGCCTCGAATTCTTATCAAAAAAGCAAAAAGAGTGCTATGATATTATTGATGAACTGTATTTTGCAGTTTACGACCGTTGGGGTGAGTTAATGTTTGAAACAGAAGATATATCAAAAGGTTGGGACGGAACCTATATGGGTAAAAAGTTGGACCCTGCTGTATTTGTATATTATATTAAAGCAATTTGTAGAGATAAAGAAACTTTTTCAACAAGAAAATGAATTGAAAAATACATATTTTATAGATGACCTTTTTTTATTATATTAATTGCAACTAATATTATTTCTTGTAGTTCAACTCCCGAGTCCCAAAAAGCAGCTCCCAAAACAGTGCCTCAAACTCAACCAATAAAGCCTACTATTATTAAACCTAATATTACACCACCCAAAACGAAACCTACTACACCCAAATACTCAAAAAAGATACCAATTTCCCGTCCATCCAATGGTCCTACATTCATAGGTGACCCACGTCTGACCCGTTTTATTAATCGAATGGTTACACGACATGGCTTTAGTCGAGCATCATTAAATCAACTGTTTGCCCAAGTTCACAAAAACAACTGGGTTGCAAACTATATGAATCGTCAACGACCTGCTAAAAAGCGACCAAGAGGTGGAGCTGGATGGTCTAAATACCGAGCAAAGTTTGTAAAAGAAAGCAAGATTACCAAAGGAACCCAATTCTGGAAAAAATATAATGTCGCCCTACAACGTGCATCACAACGCTATGGCGTACCACCAGAATATATTGTCGCCATTATCGGTGTAGAAACCAACTACGGCAGTAATTTCGGCAAATTCCGTGTTATAGACGCATTAACAACTATCGCCATGACAAACAAACGTCGTAGTCGCTCCTTCTTTAAATACCTCGAAGACTTTCTAATCATGACACGAAATGAAGGAATGAACCCACTACATCCTGTTGGTTCACATGCAGGAGCAATGGGCTATGGACAATTTATGCCAAGCTCTTTCTTATCTTATGCCATCGATCATGATGGTGATGGTATACGCAACTTATGGAACCCAATCGACGCGATTGGCAGTATTGCCAATTACTTTAAGAAACACGGCTGGAGAACAGGAGAAGCCGTTGCAGTAAAAGCAATAACGACAGGACGAGCATATCGCAATGTTGACTCAGGCTTTAAAACTAACTATTCCACTACCACCCTTAAACGTCTTGGTGTCATGCCCAGTCGACAAGTCAGACACTCTGGTCGGGTAAGCCTACTAGTATTACCAACTTATTCAGGAGAAGAAGTCTGGTTAGGCTATAATAACTTCTACGTCATCTCACGCTACAACCACAGTACCTACTACTCTATGGCAGTCCACCAACTTGCCCAAGCCATTAAACAAAGAATGTGATAGTAAATTTTCCAATTAAACAATAAAAAAGCCAGCATTACGCTGGCTTTTCTCATCTGGTGGCAATTCTGCCTTGTTAGTAGTCAATAACAGAATGCGATTTCCGATTTGTGTTTTCATTCTAGCAAATAAAACTAAATAAACTCAATAACAAATTTCAAGAAAAGGGCTATAATCACTAAATTTACTACAATTTATCAGGAAATTGACATGAACTATCGATTAGGACTTGATTTAGGAACAAACTCTATTGGTTGGGCAATACTTGAACTTAATGCAAATAACCTCCCTTTTCGTGTAATTCGCATGGGAGTTCGTTTATTTTCTGATGGTCGCCATCCCAAAACAGGTGAATCACTTGCAAGCAATCGCCGTATTCCTAAAAGTTCTCGACGACGACGTGATCGCTATCTTCGCCGCCGACATTACCTTATGCAAACGCTAATTGAATACGATTTGATGCCTGCTGATAAGAAACAAGCAAGAAAGCTACAAGACCTCAATCCTTATGAGCTTCGCAAAAAAGCCTTATATGAACAATTACCTTTGCATCACATTGGACGAGCTATTTTCCACCTAAATCAGCGTCGCGGTTTTAAAAGCAACCGCAAAGCCGATAAAAGTAATAAAGAAGGCGGTAAAATTAAATCTGCCATCAAAAAATTCCAACAAGAAATGAATGCTAAAACAGTCGGTGAAGCTCTTTATCACCGACAAAAGAAAAAACAAGGCACACGAGCAAGATTAATTGGGACAGGAGCTAAAGCAGAATACCCATTCTATATCGACAGGAGCATGATAGAAGATGAATTTGATGCAATATGGGATAAACAGCAGCACTATTACCCTGAGCAACTAAGCGTTGATAAGAAAGAAAAATTAAGAAAGATTATCTTCTTCCAACGCCCTTTAAAGCCACAAGAAATAGGCAAATGCTTCTTTCATCCTGATACAGAAAAAAGAGCAGCTATTGCGTTACCTAGCTCTCAGTTATTCCGTCTTTATCAAGATGTTAATCATTTACGGCTTATTGAAAAATCCAGCGGACTTGAATTACCACTAACACGTTTTCAGCGGGATGAAGTTATTAAATTTCTTCGCAAAAAGCAAAGTGTAAAATTTCCCCAAATCCGTCGTCTATTATTCAAAGAATTTCCCGATGCTTATGAATTTACCATTGAACAAAGTGGCATAAGAAAAATGCTATATGGCGATACAACAGCCAATAAATTACAAAATAAAAAAGGCTTTGGGCAAGCATGGCATAAATTCAGCCTAGAAGAACAAGAAGCCATTGTGAGTAAATTACTGGATACAGAAAATGAGCAAGAATTATTACAGTGGTTGCAATCTGAATATCATTTAACAGAAGAACAAGCCGACTATATATCCAACGTGCCTTTAGAAGAAGGTTATCTTCGTATTGGCAAAACAGCGGTATCTCGCATACTTCCTCCTTTAATGGAAGCTTGGGATGATGAAAATAATAAAGCGATCACATACGATAAAGCAGTTAAATTAGCAGGCTATGATGATCATCGTGTGGTTGCTCCTGATACTTTATTGGAGCAGCTTCCTTATTATGGTGAAGTATTATCACGTTATACACAAGCAGCCCCGCAGGCTCAAAACTCGGATGAAAAAGAATACGGAAAAATTGCTAATCCAACGGTACATATCGGATTAAATCAGGTTAGAAAATTAATCAATGAAATGATTAAAAAATACGGAGTACCGAATGAAATTATTGTTGAACTAGCTCGTGAACTGAAACTAAATAAACAGCAAAAAGATCAAATCAAAAAACAACAAAAAGAAAACCTAGAAAATAATGAAAAACTAAATCAGCGATTGAAAAATGATTTCAAAGTAACCCCGAATGCAGCTAACCGTACTCGTTTAAAACTCTATGATGAACTCGGTGTATTAAATCATCGCTGCATATTGAGTGGCGAAGTAATAAAAGCCTCTCGTCTTTTTACCCGAGATTATGAAATTGATCACATCCTACCTTTTTCTCGAACACTTGATGACAGCTTTAGCAATAAAATACTTGTTACACATCGAGCTAATGCCGATAAAGCCAATAAAACACCTTATGAAGCCTTTGGAAATTCGCCTAAACATTATAACTGGGACGACATTGAAACTAGAGCCAGTAATCTTCCCTATAACAAACGCAAACGATTCAAGCCAGAAGCTTATAGTGAATGGTTTGGAAAAAAAGGCGACTTTGCAGAAGATGGACGTGACTTTATTGCACGACAATTAACAGATACCGCATATTTATCCCGAGTGACCAGAGAGTATCTACAAACCATCTGCTCCAATGTCAGCATCACACCTGGTAGATTAACGGGGATGCTTCGTGGCAAATGGGGTTTCAATAAAATTCTTTCAGATGCAAATACCAAAAATAGAACAGACCACCGTCATCATGCTATTGATGCAGCAATCATTGCAATGACAGACAGAAAGCTATTGCAAGAAATATCCCGACGTGCAGGGCAAGCCGAAGAAACAGCAAAACATCGCCTATTAGAAGGTTTTGATAAACCTGAACACTGGCAAAGTTTTTATCAGGATATTAGAAATGCGGCTGAAAAAATTGTGATTTCTTATAAACCTGACCACAATCCACAAGCAGCTTTACATAATGAAACAGCTTATGGGATGATTGATTATGATCAAAAGAAAAATATTTATACGGCAAGAGTGCGTATTCCCCTATCCTCCATTAGTACCGAAAAACAATTAGACAATCTGCTTTGTGAAAATACAAAAAATAAAATTAAACAAGCCATTGCCCAGAGTAAAGCAAGCAACTTCAAGGAAGCAATAAAAGTAATTAGCCAACTTCCCACTATGCCTAAGCGAGTGAGAAAAAAAGAACGTATCTCCGGTATTACTGTAGCATTAAGAGGAACAGCAATCAGCACTAAACCTGAAAAACAAGGCGAGCAGCCCGTCAAACTTTATAAAGGCGACTCAAATTACTGCTATGAAATTTATAACAATGAGCGAGGCAAATGGACAGGAAGCATTATCACTACATTTACCGCTAATCAAAAGCCCTATCAAGCGTTTATGGAGGATAAATCACGGTTTTATAAGCAAAGTTTTGATGGAAAGCCATTAATCATGCGGCTTGTGCGTGATGACCTCATTGCAATAGAAGAAAATAACCAACGGCGAATTATGCGAGTTCAAAAAATGACAAAAGGAGCGATTACTTTAGCGGAACATTATGAAGGGAATGCTGATGCACGCTCAAGAGATAAAAATGATCCTTTTAAATTAATCAGTAAATCACCCAGTTCATTACAAAAACTAAACGCCAGAAAAGTCTTTGTTAATATATTAGGTTATGTTTTTGACCCACAACCTAAGGAATAAAACAAATGTTGGGGCGTGTTATAGAAATATCAAAAGGTCCCCGTTATCTCTCAGTTTATCGTGGCTTTATGATAATCAAAGAAGGGGAAGACGAAATTGCTCGAGTTCCACTCGATGATATTTCTGCGGTTATTGTAACAGGCTATGGTGTTACCCATTCCAGCAATTTACTCACTGCACTTGCACAAAGAGGGATACCCTTTGTGTTATGTGCCAGTAACCACAGTCCTGTTGGAATATTATGGAGTTTAGACGGGAACTTTCATCAAGCCAAACGGATGGCTGCTCAACTACAAAGCAAACGCCCCCTACAAAAACGCCTTTGGCAACAAATTATTCGTTGCAAGCTCGGTATGCAAGCAAGCGTATTAAAAGCACTTGCAAAACCCCATATTCCCATTGAATCACTTATAAAAAAAGTCCGTTCAGGTGACCCTGATAATATGGAAAGCCAAGGGGCTAGACGTTATTGGAAACTACTATTTGGTCCAGATTTTAGGCGTGATCGAAATGCTAATAATATCAATGCCGTTCTTAACTATGGTTATACCATCATACGCTCTGCAACTGCACGCTCAATTATTGCTGCTGGCTTACATCCTAGTTTAGGCATACACCACTGTAATGCCTATAACCCTATGCAACTTGTTGATGACCTAATGGAGCCTTACCGACCTATTGTTGATATTAACGCCTATCAACTTGACAAAGAAAACCATGAACTTGTTATCAATGAGCAAATAAAACAAACCATGCTACGCTTATTGTATAAAGACATACCGACTTCATTGGGTTTAACACCTATAATGAACAGTATGCACAGGCTTTCAACCTCACTAGCACAAGCCTATCTTGGAAAACATAAAACGCTTGAGCTTCCTCGCATACCTAACAACTTAGAAATGACCGTATTAAGACATAACAATGAGTGAATTATCAGCGTATAGACTTATGTGGATACTAACGATGTTCGACTTACCCGTTGTTACAAAAGCCGAACGCAAAGCAGCACAGAAATTTCGACTCTTTTTGCTAGATCAAGGGTTTGAGATGGCACAACTTTCCGTTTATATGCGATTTTGCACAGGGAAAGAACAAGTCAATACCATTTGCCAACGCATCAAGAACGAAATTCCTGATGGTGGCAAAATTGATATTATTACGATTACTGATAAACAATATGAAAATATCATCAGCTTTACGAGCAAAGTACGCCAAAAGCGTAAAAATCCAGATCAATTTTCGATATTTTAAGCAAAATGCCGCAGTTTCCTACTAAAAAAACCGCAATAAAAACATCAAAAACAACAGCTTATGCGATATGGAGTATATCAAATCGGAAATCGCACTTGTACTACAACAATGTGGCTGTTGCTGAATTAACGCTGGTAAGTATATCAAATCGGAAATCGCACTTGTACTACAACGTATCTTTTTAGCTCGCGGAACAAGCAAAAAGTATATCAA
>JALWYT010000144.1 GCA_026992705.1 Thiotrichaceae bacterium | reverse complement strand
TAACCTGTTTATGTTAGAAATGTAAATATTTACAGGTAGGTTATTTTTACCCGCCTCAAGAGAATTTTAGCTAGAATAAGAACACTAAGGTTTTAGCAACTTACTAAAAAGTGCGTTATTTATAACTTATTGAAATAATTAGCAAATCTTGAAAAACAATCAAGTTATGGGCTTATATTTCTGAACGCTCACTCAGTTCTTTGTAAATTTCACGGGCTATTTTTCGCACTTCCTCTTCGGTTATTTTTTCGATGTTATTGGTACTTTCCTTTTTCTGCTTAAAGCTTTCTCTTAGCCGAGTAACAATTTCAGCATTCATGCTAATACCTGATTTACTTGCGGCATCAAGTATTAATTCGTGTAAATCTTTAGGTAGTCTAAGAGCGGTTTTATGTATTTTCATGTCTTAATGATAGCAGAATGAAGTCAAAAAAGGCTACAGACTTTATTATGACTTTATATTGACTTTATTTATTTGCTGAAATATTATTTCAAAAACGACTTCAATATAAATTCAAAAATGAGGCAAGCATGAAAAATTTTACATTGAGATTACCTGACTTATTGAGAGATTGGATAAAAGAAAAAGCTGAAAGCAATAATCGTTCAATGAACGGGGAGCTTATAGCAATGATTAAGAAGGCAAAGGAGAAACAAGAGCAAAAAGAAATAATGACATAACCCAAAAAGTAAAAAGCCCCTAAGACTGCCATCTTAGAGGCTGATTAGATTTAGAGACTGCCATCTCTAAACCTGATTACTAAACCCCACATAAACGCTTAAATTTAAAGAGGATTCAGTATGTCTGATTCTAGCAAAAGCATTGATAATTTGCAGTGCCAATTGTCGTATAAACAAATAAGCCTTGAAATTGAAATCAAGAGCGATACAGACAAATCCAAAAGACAAAAAGAACGACTAGAAGCCCTAGAGCTAATCGAGTTTGTTGCAAGAAAAATAAAGGAGGTAAAGGCAAAATGATTCACTTCCTATTGACAGTAAAAAGCCCACGAGTTTATGATAATGATACCGTTGCAAAAAACAGCGGTCAGGTTTGGCGACCTGAATTAAGCAAGATGCACAGTCGCATCGTTAGCGGCTTTTTTTATGCCTATAAAATGCACTGTGTTATGACGGATTACATAGGGAAGCCTTCGGGCTTGCCGTTTACCTTGCTTAACGGTTCGCCAACCCTGTGTAGTCTGTCACCCTTTCGTTTGGCGACGTTGGTGACAGTTTCAAAATTAAGCAAGGAGACAATCACCATGTCTAAACAATCTCATACTGGCAGTCCGTCCAGTAAATTCCAATTTTTATATTCTGCTACTCAACTACCACCTGCCCCAAAGAAAGGTGACATAAACGCTTGCAAGCAGTACGCAAGCTATCAAGCACGGCATAGCAACAAGCCTAATCAAACCTTAGCAAGTATCTGGATTACCTTTATCCAATATTCCTACCTGCAAAGACAAAAAACAACAAACTTTAAGGGGGTGCAATCATGAGCTACCCTTTCACCAATATCACCGTACAGCCCTTAGATAGTGAGCATATCGCTAATACCCTAGCTTGCGTTCCTGATTCATTTCACAGAGCGTTATTAGAGGATTACGAGCGTAAATATGCCGAATCCCGACACAGGGCTAATTTAAGCTTGCTACAGGTGCAGGAACACGCCAAAAGCCATCGGTTTCTGAACTATGACGATGAAACCCTACGCAAAAAGGCTGATAGATTGTCACGTCATGCCCACCGTATCATTAATCATTGTGGGCTTGAGGCAGGTTTAGGGCTATTGAATGATTACGGTATTGC
>JALWYT010000143.1 GCA_026992705.1 Thiotrichaceae bacterium | reverse complement strand
GGTCAGCAACATAAATGATTTGCGTGATTTTTTTGCCAGATTTATGGAAAAGAAAGACGGAATTGGGTTTTAATTTTCCTAAAGCAGCTTTTATATCTGCATTTGCACTCAGCTTTTTATAGAGTGCTGATAGTTTTAACCTGTTGAAGGCACTAGCAAAACTATCATTTTTTTTGATGCTATAAGAAGTCCATGTCCCTTTTTCTATTAATAAGCTCGTATCATCAAGTTCTTTAGCATAACCTGAGTAAGTTTTAAGTGGAACAGTAGGGATGGTTAATTCTTGTAGGATATGTGTGCTAGAGAAATTAGCAGGCTGCTCTATTTGGTAAACTGATGAATAAACAGGGATATTTCCAACAGTTATTGCACTACCAGTAAAGAGCATAAAACGTGACGACCACGTTCCTAATCGCTTCTTTTTAGTTTGTTTTTTACTTGGTATATAAGAATGATTTGCCCCATAGTTTACAGTGAGTTGCATTTCTCCATTGCGGATATTGTATAATCGCATAGCATCGCTCCAACTTTTTTTATTATTCTTTTTATATGGAGAGAGTTTTTTTATAAGTTTTAACAAACTTGTAACTCCGTATTATTCAAATTCCATTTATAGTGTAAATAGAAACCTTAACTAGAGTTTCTAAGTACAACTTAATTTTGTGATGCTAATCCTTGCTTCACTAATAACCAAGGCTAATGAGTATTTACTGAATCATAGATTAATAGAGCGATAAGTGGTAAGAATTCATGCATAACAAATTTTGTATCGTATAAAAATCTAGATATGGCTAGCGGTATATTTAAAAAATCATGTTAAACTTTCGGGTTTTTCGGTTAATCATATTGTACTGATAACTGGTCAGTTGTTTTTGAAGGAATAAATAATGGAAGATGTATTAAAAGCATTGCAGTTGATAAAACGTGGAACAGAAGAAATCCTCGTTGAATCAGAGTTAATAGAAAAATTAAAAAAGAATAAACCCCTGAGAATAAAAGCTGGCTTTGATCCAACTGCTCCAGATTTGCATATTGGGCATACCGTACTTATTAATAAGCTCAAACAATTTCAAGACTTAGGGCATGAAGTTCTATTTCTAATTGGTGATTTCACAGGAATGATTGGCGATCCGACAGGCAAATCAGCAACACGTCCTGCACTTAGCCCAGAGGAAGTACAAGCTAATGCTGAAACCTACAAAGAGCAAGTCTTCAAAATTCTTGACCCTGAAAAAACGCAAATTGTTTTCAATTCAGAATGGATGGGCAAAATGACCTCGGCTGAAATGATTCAACTATCAGCACGGCATACGGTTGCTCGAATGTTAGAAAGAGATGATTTTAGCAAGCGTTACAAAAGTGGGAAATCCATAGCAATACATGAATTTATATATCCTCTAGTGCAAGGCTATGACTCCGTTGCACTAAAAGCGGATGTCGAATTAGGTGGCACAGACCAAAAATTCAACTTACTTGTTGGGCGTGATTTGCAAAAACAATACGGACAAGAACAGCAAGTCGTTATCACCATGCCACTGCTAGAAGGCTTAGATGGTGTGCAAAAGATGTCAAAATCCTTAGGCAACTATATTGGCATCACCGATGCACCTGATGAAATGTTCGGCAAAATCATGTCAATATCCGATGAATTAATGTGGCGATACTTTGAACTGCTTAGTTTCCGACCAATGAAGGAAATTAATCAATGGAAGCAAGATGTCGAAAATGGAAGCAACCCGCGTGATATAAAATTCAAACTCGCAGAAGAAATTATCGCCCGATTCCATAGTCAAGAGGCTGCAACACAAGCACGAAAG
>JALWYT010000142.1 GCA_026992705.1 Thiotrichaceae bacterium | reverse complement strand
ATGTCATATTGTATGCGAAACCAAATCAGATGATAATAATACAATGAAAAGACATCCTGCATTACAGACATTTTCTCGTGAACATCAGCATACTTTGTCATTAGCTCAGCAAATTATTCGGGCGGTCAAGACAGAAGATCAGCCGTTATTGTTTGATTTAAAAGGGAAAGTTTATCGCTTTTACAAAGATGAATTAATACCGCATTTTGAGCATGAGGAAGCCAGTTTTTTTAAAATTATTGCTGACAATTACCCGCAATATCATCAGCTTATTGAGCCTTATTTAGCTGAGCATAAAACCTTACTCGCTATGGCAAAGCGGATTGGTGAATTATCTGAAGATGATCATTTAAGCGATGAACTAGAAGCCTTTGCAATATTGTTGAAATCCCATACTCGTAAGGAAGAGCGTGAGTTGTTTCCAATGATTGAGGATTGTTTTAGTAATGAAGAGTTACAGCATATGTATCTTAATTTTAGCTTGAACTAGAATTTAGTATCTTATGCTCTGGATTAATAACATTAATTTTTGAAACACCCTCTAGTTCAGTAAGTTCTTTTATAAAATTATTTAATATCCGTTTTTTATTCATTGCAATACTAAAAGTAAAGGCAACAAGTTTACCATCATTTGTTGGAGAGATATTAAGTTGCATATCGGGATGGACATAGCGATCAATGACTTCTTTGAACTTTGCATCAGCATAGTGTTTCGTTGCAACTCGGAATGTTAGAATATAATCTTGTTTCCTAAGACCAAAAACATTACTGTAATCAAGAAAAAGAGCTAACAAACAAATAAAAAGAACACCTATAGTTCCTATCACTATTGCTCCTACTCCTGCTGATAATCCTGCTGATAATGCAAAAAATACAAAGGCAGTGTCGCGTGGGTTTTTCATTGGAGTACGGAAGCGGATAATGGAAAATGCCCCGAAAATCCCGATAGCACGAGCAACACTATCCCCAATAATCATTATAATTAAAGCAGTAATAACAGTCATAGTAATAATTGTTGTTTCTAACTCATAGCGGTTTTTTGAGAAACTTTTAGTTTTATTATATGTCCATGCAATCATCCAACCAAAGAAGGCTGCCATACCCAATATATAGATAACTTGTACAGGGTTAGAGAAGGTTTTGATGACTTCTTCTGTTGCAAAAATATCCATCTTGTAAAAATCCCAATCGAACTTATTTTAATTCTTATTACCTACTTATTTTTGCTAGACCAAAAGCTCTAACAATACTTATTAGTAAATATATACGTTATATATTGTAAAACTAGCTCATTTTTTCTAAAAATCTACAAGCCTCGTTCCTGTAATGTCTGAGCTACCTTATTTCTCAGATAGACTGGCCGAATTTGTTCTGCTGATAATATATTGCCCAGCTTATATTGTTCTACGGCTAATTGAGCGACTTGTTTTGCAGCAGGGTGTATTGTTTGCAAATCAGGTGTAGTTTTAGCTTGTACTCGCTCTTGCAAAGCCGCTTGATAGGCTTGCCAGCCAGAGCCTATGCCGACGCTATCGGCTTCATTGCGTTTTGCTAAATCCTTTGGGGATATGACAAGTTCTTCGGCTTGTAATTCAGCAAAACCCTTATTTATATGATACTCCCCCCAGTAAACTTGGTTCATTCTTGCATCTAAGGCAACATACATTTTTTCGGTTTGAAACCGCTGAAAGCTTTGCTGAGCCATTGTCGCTAGCGTTGAAACAGCAATAGCGGGTATATCACAGGCTAAGGCAATGCCTTGAGTCAAGCCTGCGGCAATACGCAAACCCGTAAATGCACCAGGACCACGAGCAAAAGCGATTGCGTCAATATCGTTTATTTTTATATCCGCCTTGGCTAGTACGCTGTCTATTTGATTTAAGATTAGCTGGGTATGTTTGCGAGGAGCTATTGCAAATGCTTGCTTGACTTGCTCATCAATAAGCAATGCGGCTGAACAAGCATCTGTTGATGTTTCGACGGCAAGTATCTTCATTCTTTGCGGGTCTTCTTAGCTTTGTGTATTGAAAAAAATCGCTCAACGACTTCTAGTTTCCGAGTCCTTGGCATTCTAGGCAAACTTTCTAAAAAAGTCCTGCCGTACTGACGAGTCACCAAACGCGGGTCGCAAATCATTAATACGCCTTTGTCATTGGCATCTCGAATTAAGCGTCCTACCCCTTGCTTCATGGCGATAACAGCTTGCGGTAATTGGTATTCAAAAAATGGATTACCTTGTGCATCGCGAATGGACTGTATGCGTGCTTCTAATACAGGATCGCTCGGAGAGGCAAAAGGGAATTTATCAATAATAACACAACTTAAAGCCTCACCGCGTACATCCACACCTTCCCAGAAGCTCGATGTGCCTAATAATACGGCATTACCTAGCTCTCTAAAACGCTCAATCATATCTTGCTGAGGCGATTCGCCTTGTACCAGCATGGGGTAATCAATTTTATCTTCTAATAGCTCAGCCGCTTCATGCAGGGCCTTATAGGAAGTAAATAGCATAAACGTCCTGCCGCCACAGGCATTGATGACGGGAATTGAAGCCTCGACGACGGCAGGTATAAAGTTGACATGCTGTGGCTCAGGGATATTGCAGGGGGAATATAATAATGCGTTATGCCAATAATCGAAGGGGCTATCTAATAAGACTTCTTCGGATTCTGAAACGCCAATTCGTTGCGTGTAATGCTCAAAAGATTGCCCAACGGCTAGGGTTGCTGAAGTAAAAATCCAAGCACAGTTAAAGCTCTCCATTTGCCGACCTAGTGGCTTGGCAATATCCAGCGGAGTTGTTATTAGCGAGAATGAGCGAGTAAACGTCTCATACCATTGCACGGTGTTGTCACGCGGCTGTTCTAGGCGTTTAAGACGCTGGCTTTGTTCTTGTAATCGTTCATAACAGGTTTTTAAGCCTTTGCCCCGCTTTGCCAATTCTTGCATGGTGATTAATAAATCATCCATAATTTGCTGCAAATCTTGCATGGCTTTTTTAACCGGTGGCTTGGACTTTATTTGATACCAAGGTGCTCGCTGTTTGGGCTTATCCATTGCTAAACGCAGGTCTAAAATTGCCGTATCCATCGCTCGTAATTCATCACGCACGGCTGGCATATCTTTGGCATCAATTAAACTTTCTGCTAAGGTATCACGCACCCATTCTTGCAGTTGGCGGCTGCTAATAATTTCACTAAAAAAGGTGGAGGCAATTTCTGGAATTTGATGAGCTTCGTCAAGAATAACCGCATTTGCACTGGGTAGTAACTCGCCAAAACCTTCATCTTTAAGGGCTAAATCGGCAAAAAACAAATGATGATTAACAACAACCACGTCTGCCGCCTGAGCATCACGGCGAGCATTAACGACATAGCATTCTTCATAATAATCGCAATCCGAGCCAAGGCAATTATCGGCGGTTGAGGTTACACGTTGCCAAACATCAGAATCATGTGGAACATTGCTTATTTCAGCAATATCACCGCTATCGGTCATTGCCGACCAATCATCAACACGGTGTAGATGCGACACCGTGCGGCGGTCATTAAAAGTGCCATCGCTTAGTGTTAATTTTAAACGGTGAATACAAAGATAATTCGCTCGCCCTTTTAATAAGGCGACTCTTGTGCTGGTTTTAAGGGCTTTTTTAACAATGGGAATGTCTTTTTGGAATAGCTGATCTTGCAGTGTTTTACTGCCTGTAGAAATAATCACTCGCCCGCCTGAGCTTAGTGCAGGCACGAGGTAGGCGAAGGTTTTGCCCACGCCCGTACCCGCTTCAATAACAACTTTTCCATAACGCTGCATAGCCGTTTCAACGGCTTCTGCCATTGCTTGCTGCTGTGGTCGAACTTGATAGCCTGAAATGCTTTTCGCTAATACCCCCTGTTCTCCTAGCAATTCTGCAGCTGTTTTATTTTCACCCCCCATACATCATGACTCTATATCGAACTACCAGCTCGCATGGCAGCTTTCATGCTTTCCATATCGCCGAGTTCTTTGCTGGCTTTGGCAACTATTTTCCAATTAGATTTTAATAAATCCCGATGGCTTCGCGGTGTTAAATCAATGGATTTTTTCGCCATAGAAACCGCTTGGGCATAGTCTTCTGCATGGTAATGGGCTTCAGCGAGTTTATTCCACAATTCAGGGTTATTAGGCTGAATTCGCAAGGCTCGCTCTAGTTTGTCAATCGCAGCATCATTACGACCTGCAAGCATATCGACTTTTGCTCGTAGCATAAGTGTCATAACTGCCGTTGAGGTTTCACTCTCACCAGCCTCATTTGATTTTTTGGATGAATACGGGTCAAGGCGATCACTTTCTTCATCAATTTTACGTTCTGCGGCTTCCTGATCTAATACCGTTGAGCCTTTATCAACTTCCTCAGCTCGCAGGGCAACATTGTCAGAATAACGATCAACCTTTGCCGAATATGGCTTTTTGACCTTTGGAGGCGGTATTTCAATTGGACGAGTAACAGGAATAGCCGGCTTTATTTCAGGAACAGAACATGCTGTTATTATAATAACAATTATGCTAAAAAAAATACTCTGCTTAATTTTCATTTTTATTCTCTAAAAAATATTTATTACTTTATATTCTGTAGGGAGTAATACCTAGTTAGGTAAAGTATATGTATCATGGTGGTAATAGCTTAATTGAATAATTATAGCTTTTAACAGCCTTTTATCTTACTAATTGATCAATCCAAGTACTTTGTTGAGTTTGAGGTGTTTCACTGGTATCCACTGGTACTTCCTCCGGAGTCACTGGGGGAGGAGCACAATAACGTGTTTTTCTTGGTACAGAACCTTTAATAAAAGGTAAAGTGATCAAACTACCACAAGCAGGATTGTACCTTAACCCACTTTCTTTATCTATTTTTGCCCAACGTACATTACTTGGTCGCCTTGGACGATAAGGCTTTGTTGGTAATACTCGCATAAAATCACCCCAGACTTTTAATGCACCATCTCCTCCTGTTAAATTTGTTGGTTTATTATCATCTCGACCGACCCAAACAGTAACAACATGTTCACCCGAGAAACCTGCAAACCAGCTATCGCGTTTATTATTTGTTGTACCTGTTTTTCCTGCAACTTTTTTATATGCAGGTAACATTCTACGTAATGCCTTAGCTGTACCTTTAAGAGTAATTTCGTGCATAACATGCCCGACTAAATAGGCAGCTGCAGGTGATGCAACTTGCTTAACCGTTATTGGATAACGATTAACAATTTCGCCCTGTGAGTTCATAACACTGCGAATGGTTTTTAGCGGTGAATATTGTCCGCCTGCTGCAATTGTTTGATAAATTTGTTGTACCTCTAATGGTGATAATTCAAGAGCTCCTAGCACAATGGATGGAAATTCAGGAATTTTTGATTTAAGCCCTAGTGCATGAAGTTTTTCAACCACTTTGTCGATGCCTAGTTTAACACCAACTCTTACGGTAGGTGTATTGCGTGATAAAAGTAGTGCTTCATATAATAAAACTGTACCACGATTACGATGATCATAATTACGCGGTCGCCAATATTTTTTTCTACCTAACCTAACTGTTACCTTAGCATCACTTAAACGTGTAGCTAAAGTAAAACGACGTTTATGCTCAAGAGCAGCAAGATAAACAGCAGGCTTTACCACCGAACCAATTTGACGTTTAGCATCTACCGCTCGATTATACCCTGCATAACGTGCATCTCGACCACCAACAACCGCAAGAATTTCACCACCTTGAATGGTACTAACTACCATTGCTCCATTTAATCGCCCTCGACGGATTCTTTGTGATTTTTCTAACTTTCTCACACGACGACGCACAATACCTTCTGCAATTAACTGAATAATTGGATCCATTGAGGTAAAAATTAGCATTCCCTCACTACGTAAATCTTCCTCACGGTAATCACGCTTTAATTGTTTACGCACTAATTCTAAATAAGCAGGGAAAGGTGTTACGCTCGATGGTTTAGCTTGTAACACGCCTAACGGCTCTTGTTTTGCTTTATCAGCTTGTGCTTGAGTTATTGCACCGCCTTCTACCATTTTATCAAGCACTAAATTTCTTCGATTAAGTGCTTCTTTGGGATTACGTCGTGGATTATAGTAAGAGGCACCTTTTGCTAAACCGATTAGCATCGCAATTTCATGTACCTTAATCTCTTTAATCGGGCGATTAAAATAAAACTGAGATGCCAAACCGACTCCATGAATAGCACGATTACCATCTTGCCCAAGGTAAATCTCATTAAGGTAAGTTTCTAAAATCTCATCTTTAGAGTAGTGAAATTCTAACAGCATTGCCATAATGGCTTCTTTTATCTTTCTTTCCCAAGTTTTTTCATTATTCAAATAATAATTTTTAACTAATTGTTGTGTTAAAGTACTTCCTCCTTGTACTGTGTGTCCTG
>JALWYT010000141.1 GCA_026992705.1 Thiotrichaceae bacterium | reverse complement strand
GAAATAACCTATCCTAGAGGCTGGTTAGTTAAAGAGAGCGGTTTATCTGTTTTTTATGCTAATCAGCCTTTTTTGTTTGCATTTGTAAGTAATTATTTTTTTGGAGTTGCAAGGATGACCAAATCTGAAATTGTTGAGATGTTAGCTAGAAAGCAGAGTCATTTAAGTAGTCACGATATTGAATCATCGGTTAAGATGCTATTGGATTTAATGAGTGATACTTTAGCAAGTGGGCAACGCATAGAAGTTCGTGGTTTTGGTAGTTTTTCTCTACATTTTCGTAAAGCACGGCGTGGGCGGAATCCAAAAACAGGTGAACAAGTTGCTTTAGACGCAAAATATGTTCCTCATTTTAAGCCTGGTAAAGAATTAAGAGAGCGTGCAAATAAATCACGCAATGTTGTGTCTATTTCTGACTAAGTACAAATATAAAAGAGTTTGTATTCTGGTTTTATGTAAAATTAACATAGGAAGTTATTTAATATTTAAGAATGTAAGCTCACTATTTTTAGATAACTTCCTAAACTCAAATTTATAATTTTAATTATGACCGAGCTTCTCTTTTTATTACTTCCGTTAGCATTTTATTCAGGTTGGCAAGCTGCAAGAGGACACCATCAAAATCATAATAAGAATAAACAAAAAGACACATCAAAATATTTTGTTAAAGGTATTAATTACTTATTAGACGAACAGCCAGATAAAGCTTTAGAATTTTTCCTCAATGATTCTGCTATTGATGAATATACGGCTGAAACTTTTTTATTATTAGGCAATTCTTTTCGTAATCGAGGGGAAATAGATCGAGCATTAAGGGTTCATCAGAATTTGATTGCACGCCCTAAACTTAGTAAAAAACAAAAAGAAGCGGCAATGATGGCACTCGGCAAAGATTTTTTTGCAGCAGGTTTATTGGATAAGGCGGAGCATGTTTTTCAAGAATTATTAGCACATAATCCTAAAGATGTTAATGAAGCTTGTTTAAACTTACAAGGAATATATGAGCAACTAAAAGATTGGGAAAAAGCAATTCAAGTAACTAAGTGTATAGATTCATCTAAAAATATTAATCAAGCCCGTATCACTGCTCATTATTATTGTGAGTTAGCTAGTCAGGAGTTAGAAAATGGTAATCTTTATTTAGTTGATAATTACTTGAAAAAAGCAAAGAAAGTTTATAAAGATTTACCACGTATAAATATTATTTGGGGTGATATTGAAGCACATCAAGAAAATTATTCCAAAGCTATTAAATACTATGAAGCTGCAATTAAAGATGATTCACGTTTAATTGGTATGTTATTTCATAAGTTAGTAGAAGTATCAAAAAAATCTTCTGGGATTGATAGAGTTTATAAGTTTTTGATGTTATATTTCAAAAAATCTAAAGATATTGATGTACTTGAATACCTACTTGAGTTAGCACATAGCCATAATATTAAAAGAGAAACTGAGCTATATAAAATACTTAAAGTAGAACTCGCTAATAATAAACTGAGCTTACAATCTATATTAAAAAGTATTAAATTGCTCTTAAAAATTTCATCTAATATTGATCAAAATAAAGAACTCATCTTATTAGAAAAAGCTTTGGAAAATCATATGGCAGGACAATTGAATTTCCAGTGTGAGCATTGTGGTTATAAAATGAATGAATACCTGTGGCGATGTCCTGTTTGCCATTCGTGGGACACAATTATAAGATTATAAATAATGTACCTGCTTAGTATTCATAATCAACCATTTATCTGTTATTAATAAATTACACCAAATAGTTATGACTTAATCTCCTGTCGAATGATTTTCGCAATATTCCAAAGATTAGGTAAATACTCTATAGCAGCTTTCATGGATTTATCTTCTTTATTGGCTAGATGTTGAGTGTACAAATAGTGATAAAAATGTGAAAAATTGGTTTTAATTTGTTTGCTCTGCATACTTGCTAACATTCTTTTAACATTGCCTGCCCCCCAATTGTAAGCTAATATAGCAAATAGCCAAGCATCCGTTTCACTATATTTGGCAACTTTGGCAAAGTAAAAATAATAACGGCGTAAATGAATTAGTGCAACTTCTGAACTAAGTTTTGGGTCGGAACGTAGTGTATCCGCATTGGCTTTTTTAATGGCTTGGGACGTAGTATCTAAACTTTGTATTTCTTTAACAATGGGTAAGACTAATTGCCAATAGCCATAGTCTGCACTGGTTTTACCACTTTTTGATTGCCAAAGTGATTCTAAATAGGGAATCAGGAATACAATTTCTGGAATATCTGGACGTTTGTTAAAGCTCTTAATTATAGGATAAGAGCGTCGGAAAGCATCAATGTAAATGTTTGTATTTTGTTTACCTTTCCAATAGATATTATTTTTTACTCGCTTTGACACGGTGAAAAAGTCTTTTTTTCCTGCACCGTGTAAAGATTGTTTTAGAAAATAATCAAATAAACGATAATTACGTTCAGCAAAATTAGCCATTGATGGTCTGCGTAAGTCTTTATGAATAATATATGACCATGCAGCTGTTTCAGCTGAGCAAGTAACACTATAACTACTGAGTATCAATGTGAATAGAATGCTTATACGAAAATTTATCATAATATTTACTGTTGATTCATGGCTTGTTGAATAGCTTTAACAATGCCTGTAATAGCTGATTGTGGGATATATTGGTCAATTTCACCATCTTCTTTTAATATCTCTGCAAGCTTTGCGTCGGCAATAATAGGAACTCGCTCTTTTTTAGCAATATCAGTCATTTGTCTTGCGGTACCACCTTGCCCGATTGCAAGTAGCATTGGTAAAGGCATTTCTTCATCATATTGAATAGCAATAACATAACGATGACCTGCAATGAGTAAGCGAGAGCTTTTAATTTTTTCACCAATATCTTGGGTTAACATTTCACGTTGAATGTTTTTTAATTGCCCTTTAATTTCAGGATCACCTTCTCGATTTTTATATTCACGTTTGAGTTCATCTTTTGTCATCATTTGCTCTTTGAGGAATTGATGTTTTTGAAAGATAAAATCTAATATTGCAATAATGATTAAAAAAATCAGCATTGCAACGGCAAGATACCTAATTAGTATTTCCATTGTCTCTTTCATGCAAAGTACATTGCATTGATTAACATCGATAATAAATGCAGGTATAGCTATTCTGATGATGATATATAGAATAAATATTCCAATTAAAACCTTGAAGATTGAGAATAAAACTTTGATGACAGACTTTATTGAAAATATACGTTTAAAGCCTTGTACAGGGTCAACTTTTTGATATTTAGGGGTAATTGGTTCGAAGGAAAATAAGACACCAAATTGGATAATATTGCCAAGAATAGCTGCAATTAGAATAAAAAAGGAAAAAGGAAGGACTAAGACGGTTAAAATTTTATTCAAAGCATAATCAGCCCATGCCCCTAAGGCACGATGAAACTCCATATTATAAAGTTCGGAGGGAACAATAATGACATCTTTTAGCTCTTCAACTAACCAATCCCAGCGAAACCAAAAATAGATAACCGCAAAGAGTAAAATGAGTGCGGAGGAAACCTCCTTACTGCGAGCGACTTGCCCCTTTTTGCGGGCTTGTTTTAATTTATAGGGGGTTGCTTTTTCGGTTCTGCTATCTTGATCACTCATTGCTATCTAACCAAGCCATCAAGTATTTTAAAAGACTCACTAAAGCCTAAAAAACTCTCCCGCATATATTCAGCGACGAAAGCAATATAAAGTGTTAATAAAAAGAAGGCGATACCACTTTTAATCGGCATAAGTAGCAGAAAAATATTAAGCTCAGGAATATCTTTTCCAATAATGGCTCCAGCAATTTCAGCAATAAGCATAATAATAATAATAGGACCGCCTAATAACACCATGGTGTACATAATTAGATCAAATTGCTGTAGCACCACATCAATAGAATCCATATTAAAATGCGGGAAGAAGGTATCAACAGGCCATGCTTTATAACTTAATAGAATAACTTGAAACATAATAAGAAAACCGCCTGTGGAAAATAGCAAGACAACATAAATTCGAGCAAGTAATTCGCCTAGTGGTGAAGTCATATCCCCCGTTCCAGGGGCAAATAATTCAGCACTCATAACTCCACGTTGTAGATCAAGCCAGAAACCTGTAGAACTTGCTGCCCAAAAAGGGATACTAAAAAAATACCCTATCAAAAATCCAAGCAAAACTTCTTTTAGCAAAAGACCTGCAATAGTCAATGTGTTATAAGAAATATCAGCAATTTGATCGATGACTAATGGTGTTGCAACACTAGCAAGTACCATTATAATGGCATTTCTTGCAAGCCCAGGAATATTAGCTTTTCCCATGAATGGCATAGCAAGAAAAACACCTGATAGTCGAGCAATTGAAAATAACCATGCAAGCATCCAAAGGTTAAGATTGATGTCCATCGTAATTGCCTATTATCATCGAGTAACCAACGGGAATTGGCTAAACATATTTAAGGTAAACTCATATAATTCAGGACCTAACCATTCCACCATAATAAAAATAGACACCATAACAGCGACTAACTTAAAGGCATGAGGCAAGGTTTGTTCCTGTATTGAGGTCAAGGCTTGTAACAAACTAATAATTAAACCTGTAACCGTTGCAGCCACAAGAATTGGCATCGATAAATAAAGTGTTAGCTGTAATGCTTGGGCTGCTAAGTGAACAATCTGAGCATCATTCATTGAATCCCCCTTAATTACTGATAGCTTAAAATAAGTCCATGAATTAACCGTGACCAACCATCGACTAATACAAAGAGCAATATTTTAAATGGCATTGAGATAAGAATAGGGGATACCATAATCATTCCCATTGAAATCAATATATTCGATACAATTAAGTCGATGATCACAAAAGGAAGGTACAGCATAAAGCCAATTTCAAATGCTTCCGTTAATTCACTGACTAAAAATGCAGGTGTTAGGATTAAAAGGTTTTTATCAGAGACATTTTCTGAATATTCTTTTGGCCAAATTTCTTTAGTGGTATTGAAAAAGAACTGACGCTCTGCTTCATCGGAGTGTTGTATTAAAAAGCTCTGCATAGGCTTTATCGAATCACTCAATGCTTCTTTCAACATTGGATTTTCAACATCATTAATTTCGACATGATGGCTAGTGAAAATTTTATGGGTATTCATCACTACAGGAGCCATGACATACATTGATAAAATAATCGCCAAACCGTTGATAGCAAGGTTAGGGGGTGCTTGTTGCAAACCTAACGCACTGCGTACAATATGCACAACAACGACGACCTTCACGAAGGAACTCACCATTATCGCTATAAATGGAGCTAGGCTTAGGAAAGCGAGTCCAAGTACCAATAAGACGGGGCTTTGTATAATATCCATTAGTCTTTTTTGCTAAATAGTTGAGTAATTCTTACGCCAATGCGACCCTCAATATCGACAATCTCGCCTTTGCCAATCAATTGATTTTGAGAACGGATCTTAATGACATTGGTAAATGGCTTTTTAAGATTAAGGATGTAACCTGGTCGAAGCTTTGATACTTCTTTAAAGGTCAAGCTTTCTTCCCCCAAATCAAAAGAAAGTCGGATTGGCATTTCATTGATGTCAATAATGGGTTTTTCTTGTATTTGGTCATTGGATGATTCGGTCATAATTTTTTCCCCCGATTGAAATTCGAGTGTTGTCTCAGACGTTTGGACTGCCTCATATCGCTCGCCTGATGCGAGTCTGATCATTAGGATATGGTTTTGAAAATACAGGCTCTGCTCTAAAAAAATAACATCAGAATTTTCAAGTGCCTTGACTTCTTTTATTGGTAAATACAATGAGGCAATTTCATAATGTATAAGTGTTTTATGGGTGAGCCAGTCTTTATTAGTTGAGCTAGGTAAGCGATTAAGGCTTTTTAGAAAGAGTGGTGCTAATTTGGCATGGCTAACTAAAATAGCCGTAATAATCTTATTATTTTCAAGTAATTGAAACCGGATCGAATAAAGATTGCTTTTTGATGATTGATCAAAAATTATTCTCTGAATCTGAATTTCATGCTCTAAATGTAGCTCAAAAAAATTAATAGCAGCTTCATAAACGGTCTCAATTAGCTCAATCTGTAATTGCTTGGGAACATTATTAATTTTTCCTTCAGGCGTATAGTCTTTAAGAATATCTGCCATTGGCCAATTTGATAGCCATAAAATTGACGTAATCCCTTTGATAGTAAAAACAATGCCAATATAGCGAGAAGGTATTGTTTTATAAGACCATGCTGTTAATTTTAGCTGGTAGGGAGATGAAATTGTAGGAATATTGAAGCTCACTCCCTTTTGTTTTTCCAAAAGAATATTATTCCACTGCCATGCAAAACGGCTAGTTTTAATAATTCTTTTAGACTGAGTGACGGCTATAATTCTTGGCATAAGTAATTTTTATTATTAATATTTTTTGAGTATTCACTACTTT
>JALWYT010000140.1 GCA_026992705.1 Thiotrichaceae bacterium | reverse complement strand
ATATTTAGATTATATACAATTTAAATGTATACCAAACTTACACAATTTCCACATTAACTGTTACTGGATCAACAATA
This sequence comes from Thiotrichaceae bacterium, assembly GCA_026992705.1. Classification (GTDB taxonomy): domain Bacteria; phylum Pseudomonadota; class Gammaproteobacteria; order Thiotrichales; family Thiotrichaceae; genus S015-18. Next base: position 6,415 of record JALWYT010000140.1, on the reverse strand, counting down.
CCATCAAGTGTTATTGAGACGAGCTCACCACCGTTAGCATCATTACCAAAGTTAATCAATGTATTGTTTAAAATAGCATTAGTTTGCACAACAACACCTTGTTGACCATTAAGTTGATCCAGGGTTGTAATGGTTGCATCCGCAGTTGGTAGATCAATACGCAAAATATCGTTAACAACATCAAACTGGAAACCGGTTACTTGCGTGTTACCACCGTCAGCATCTAGTAAGGCATTCACCGCATCCATAAAGAATGTTTCGTTTACTGCATTATCGCCTGTTAGGTCAGTACTGTTATTACCAAACCCGAAGTCAATTTGGTTGTTTGCTACTGGTGGTGCAACTATAACTGGATCTGCAATAGTGCTAGTAAAGTCATAATCTTTCAATAATGCATTTTCAACATTTGCTAACATTCTTATTTCAGAACTGTCAACGATATTGTCACCTCCATTTTCCTGATAGAAATACACTCCTGTATTTGACGCACCTTGTACAGAATAAATTACTGCTTCACCCGCACTAGCTGTATCAAGACTATTATTTAGATAGGTAAGTAACTGCCCACCATTTGATGTATCTAACAACGCAGCATCTGATAAGCTTGTACTTGTATATGTCGCTAAATCAGTTTGACTTATATCTAACGCAGCAGCATTTTCTGTTGATACTGTCATTGCTACTGTTGAATTCCCCGTTATAGCTGCTAACAACTCTCCTTCAATTGCAATATAGTCATTTCCAAATGTAGTAGTAAAGCCTGTTATTGTATCCCAACCAGAACCAGGGTTATTTATATTCGCACCATCACCAGCTCTTGAGTAGATCACATAATCAACACTAGCATCATTAGTTAAGTTAATTACATCTGCCCCTGTAGCACCAATGATACGATCTGAACCAGTACCATCAATAATAGTATCATTACCCGAACCACCAGCAACATCATCATTACCAGCACCTGCGTTAATATTTAGGGAAGTGACCGTGCTAACATGACCAGCAACACCATGATCAATATCTCGAATTCCTGCAAATGGAGCGATGGTTAAGGCAGATTCATTAGTAAAACTAATCTGATCATTACCACCATTACCGTTGATCCAATTACCTTCACCTTGCCCAAGACCAGTTTCTTCAAATTCTCTGCCACCAGCAAGGATATCATCTCCACCTACAAGGTTGAGTGTTTCAATATTACTAATACCTGTAAATTGAAAATCGAATGCACCTGGTACACCTATACCGGTTACAGGATCAATAGGGTATAAACTACTACTTAATGAAGCATCTAGATTCAGAGTATCATTGCCATTACCACCATTTAGGACATCATCCCCATCGTATAAATAAGAACCATCTAGAGCTTCTGGAGAATCGACACCATCACCATCAAGAGCTAACGAATCCGTATTAATCACATCATCGCCATCATCCATATAAGCAAATACTATATCACCAAATACAGGAGCATTGAATACATCATTGCCTTGGTTCATATAGTACTTATCAAACGTACCATCATCAGTCAGACCAATATTATTTGTTGTATTAAAGCGAAGTGTCTCAAAATTACTAAGATTAGGAAAACTTAATTGGGCTACAGCACTAAGCGTTGCATTAGCTATAGCAAAATCAAGTAATAAGGTATCACCATCACCTAAAGCACCTATTGAATTAACCTCATGATTAATATCATTTATCGTGGTAGCATCATTATCAAGATTAGTATTACCTCCTGCATCTGCAACATCTGTACCCTGAATCTGGTCTAGCGAAGTGGCATGAAAAACATCATCACCATTTGTACCCTCAAGGTTATCAGCATTCTCAGTAAACTCATGTTCATTTACAACAGAAACGGGAGCACCATTTACCGTAACATTAGCATTTGCATAAACTATTATTAAACCAGCATCTGCCGCAGTACCCGTAACATTTAAAACACTACCTTGAGGTACAGTTGGATCCACATAAAGGCGCAAATTAGGATTTTTATCTGCATCAAACACCGATGTATTCAATTCGAGACTCCAAGTTTGTGGTTGTGTTGAATCTGAAACCAACAGAATCGCCTCCAAACCTGAAATGTTATCAAAGTCATCAGCTGTTACTGTCGCACCGTTAACAATACGCATTTGATCCTGATATGAACCACCGAAATCTAATACTGAAGAGCTATTTAACAAAATATCTGAAATTAGCAAAGCATCAGCACCATCACCACCTGTATAAGCAAAACCACTTCCACCTGTTGTTGTCGCATCGCTTAAATCAATGACATGACCACTATCTGCTACACCAGGTGCATCCAAAGCCCAAGCTGACCAATTTGGCACAGATAATTGAACTTCCCCATCCTCCCAAGCCAAATCGGGGCTTTCAGATCTTGTATCCACAGTAAATGAACCTTCTAGAGGCTCTCCACCACCTGTCAACAAATTATCTGTTACAACCAGCAATGAGCCTGATTGTTGAAGTTCTATCACCTCTACACCTGAAACATTTTCAGTTTCTGAACGTTGAATATCATCTCGCTCAGTAATAACAATACGATCAACACCAGCACCGCCTGAAACAGTATCCGCAATTGTTAGACCATCTTCACCAAAATTAAATGTGTCATTACCAGCATTACCTGAAATATTATTAGCTGTCGTAACATCAAAGGTAACTGTATCTTCACCTTGTGCACCTATATATCTTGTATCTACCACTGATGCAGTCATATCAAGCGTAAGGTTTGCATCTAGACTACTCGCATCAACTGTTGCAATATTCTCATCTAATGGATTAACAACAGTTAGGTTTGAGCCACCTTGAATATTTAGCGTTGTTAAAGTTTGACCAACAACAATATCCCCTAACGTGTTGTCTGCAACATTTTCAAAGGCACCACTATGTAAAGTGACCGTTTCAATTGCTGCAGGGTTGTTAACACCTTGAGTCAAGGTCAATACGGGTTGAGCAGCAGAACCTGTTGTTGGTATTTCTCCAATACCAATAAATTGATCATCCTCACCTGTAATGGTATTTGCGTCATAATCAATGGTGATAATATCAGCCGTCACATCTGAAATAGCAATCGGTGATGTTGCTCCTTTAATGTCTAACAATGTTGTTGTTTCTGCAGCAGCTAATTCCGTATCACCATTAATAATAATCGCGTTAATGCGTGCATCGACTGCAGCATCAGTTGCTGTTGCGGGATCATTAGTAACACCCACATCACCATCATCAACACCGTTACCTTGCAGTGCAATTCTTGCTAAATTAACATCATTTAAACCAAGTTCTATAGCAAAATGCTCACCTGCTGCTGTTTTGTTTGCCAGTGTATCTGCATCATCTTGACTACCTGTTGGAGATTTTGCAGCCTCAATGATTGCTAAAATAAATTTCTCACGTGCAAGACCTGAATCCAGTGCGTCTATCCAATAATTTTTACCATCTGTATCGGGTGTACGATTAAGCACATTTTGATACACCTGATCAATAAACTCACTTGTTGTCATGCTCGCAGGATAAGCGGCTTCCACTTCGGGCTGTTCAAAGAAGCTTCTAGCAACATCTTCGGTTGACCAACCATTTAGAATTTGAGATGCCCAGTAAGATAAACCATCCGCGTCTGGTGCACGGTTAAAGTATGCAACGTATAACTCGATCAGCTCTGAACGCTGATCGGCTGTAATTAAATCAACTGTAATCGCCATAGAATTTCTCCTTTATGTTTGGCATTTGGCAAAAAATAAACTGTGCAACCATTCCCTTTTAATATTTTTTGGAGGGGGCACATAAGTAGTATGTTGTATTAGAGCATAAACACAAATCATTAGTATGTGATATTTATCACTATCTAAAAAAACTATACGATTTTCTTGTTTGCAATAACACATAACACATAACACATTTTTACACATTTGTCATGCAGTAAACCACCATACATCATATGGTATGAATGAGTGAAATAGTAGACTAAAATGATTAATGGTGCATGACTAAAATACCAACAATATAAAGATGATGGGTATTTTTTTAGCTATCTGATGACATTCAATTATTCTTCAATAACGACCTGTGCTTACTTTGCTGTATGGCGAAAAGCATACCACTGAGCGTCTTTGCAGTTTGTTGGTAGGTATGTTGTTGTCGCCATTGTTCGAGTGTGTTTAGTTTTGTTTGCACCGTTTTTTCATTATTTTTTAATTGTTTAATCAGTTTATCTAATCCATCGCTTATTTGTTGCGTTGTTGAGCCTGGTAATGTAAATACGACTTCTTCTATATCTTGAAAAATCGGGTTTGGGGTCACTGCCGTTGGTTTTGATAAGGATAAGCTATACCTGACTGAACTGCTGGAAGACTCCCCTGTATTCTGATAAGGAAATACGAGTAAATCAGCTTGTTGTAAATAACCTTGGCAGTCTTCATCAGATAAAAAGTCTGTAATAAGTGTTATCTCCTTTTCTAAACGTTGTTGTTTTATTGTTTCTTTTGCTTGTTGTATCAGTGCCGCTGAGGCTGCAATCGGGTATTCTGAGTTTAGCATGAGCAGGTGTAGCTTAGGGTACTTTTCTTTGAGGTGTTTAAAAGCATCTATGAGTGATAATAGCCCTTTGTGTGGCAAGAAAAAGCCGTAGCTTGCGATAATAAATGTATCATCGCTGGTGATTTTTTTTTGTTGTTTTGGTTTGCTTTCTAGTATTCCGAGTGGGAATAATGCAACATTTTCGATCAGCCCTAGTTTTTTGAGTTGATTAATGTCTTTTAGGCTATGAACCAGTAACCGATGGCATTTTCTGAATGTATCGACGAGTGATGCAAGTGATTTTTCGGGGACGTTTTGCGGGTCAGTGGTTGAGTGGAGTTCTATGATAATAGTACGCCCTTTGTCAATTTGCTGTTCGATCAATTGTTGAAAAGCGGTGAAATCAAAAAAGCCATAGTTAAATTGTATGACTAGGGTGGCTAAGTTGTTTCGTTCGATTTCTTGTGATAATTGCTCAAGGTTATCCTCTGACAGATGCCAACAGCGTTTTACGTTACTGTCATCCTTTGCAATCAACTGTTGTGTTTTTTCTGCCAAAATGGTGCTGATGGGGATTGTCATATGGCTAACAAGATTTTGTGAATAGTTGGCAATGCCGCATTTGCTATTCCAACTGCTAACCCAACCTATTTTGGGAGGAAGATAATGGCTTGTTGTGGCAGTTTGTTTGGCTCCCGCCACAAGACGTTGAGCTACCTGTGACCATGTAAACTGATTGCGTAGTTTTTTTCTCCCTGCCATCGCTTTTGTTTTCCTTTCTTCAGCTGAAGATTGCTGGGCTTGTTTTAGTAGTTGTGTTAGGTGTTCAGTCTTGGGTTCTGCCCATAGTGAGTCAAATAATCCAAAGTGAGTGTCAGCATAAGCAAAGTCATAGTCAATTAGCCAGCTATTTTCTGAGTCACAAAAGTCAAGTTGCCCTCCCCAATCTGTTGTTATAACAGGAATACCGCTTAACATAGCCTCTGCTATGGGTAAACCAAAGCCTTCTGCTCGGCTCGGGCAAACCATGACATCAGCTTGTTGATAGAGTGCTTTTAACTGTGATTCACTTAAGTCTTCTTCGATAATGATTACTTTAGGATAGTGAGTTTGTCTTTTTTGTTGTGCTATTAGTTGTTCGCTAACGGTATTATGTGGATTTGGAAAGGTTTTGATGATAAGTGTTACATCATCGTTACCAGTAAATGCGTTACCGTAAGCTTTTAGTAAAACATCAACACCTTTACGCGGAAAACAGGATGATACATGCAAAAAGACAAAATCTTTTTCATTAGTTATTGTATACTTTGTATCTGCTTGAATATTTTCCCAGTGATCAACACCACAACCCGAAACAGTAAGGGGAACGGTAACACCATTGTCGATTAAGATCTTTTCAACATGTCGAGATAAACACGTAATACCTTGAAGGTATTGATTAAAGTTCTCTACCCATGCTTTAGGAAAACCTGATTCTTCCCATGCGTAGTGATGCAGCATATTGATGCGGCTATCGCCCATGTCGTCGACCCGTGGTGGGTATAAATTACGACTGGTGATGTCTGCATCGGCAGGCTGATAGTGTTGACTGGCTTGATAAAGCTGATTCAACTGTGGATGCTTTTGTAGGAACTGTTGATTAGGGATAAAGTCTCCTGTTCCTTCTGTGGAGTGTAATATCACTTGATGCCCGAGCTCGTGTAACGCGAGTGCGGTTTCTCTATTGAGCCGTGCTAGGCTATAGCTGCTGTCAAAAGGTCCTTCGATTCGCCAATGGATTGAGGATGGTAGTTTTCCTTTTCTTAGTTCTTGGTTCAGTATCGCTTCATTGCGTGCCATTGCGTTGGCTATAGCGACAATTTCTCGTTTTTCAGGTCGATGCTGCTGA
>JALWYT010000139.1 GCA_026992705.1 Thiotrichaceae bacterium | reverse complement strand
AAATGAGGCTGGAGATAGTAAAAATACAGACACAACTTTAACAGCAAATCTTATTGTTGATTATTAATTTTATTGATTCTTTGAAAATATTAATTTTTTACATAATAGATCGATATTAATGGTTTATATTTAACGAGGTTCATATACAATGCCAGAAATAATAAAAAAAATAATCGGATTCATACTGTTAGTCATAACTGTTGGATTAGTCTCAATACTTACGTTGTTTAATTAATATGTCAAATGCAAAACCATATAACTCAACCTTACACAAAGCTCGTTATCAGCTTAAAGGCTTGATACTATTTATTGTCCCTTTCCCCGTTTTGATTGCTGCAATTATTGATTTAATACAATCTCACCCGATAGAGGCGATTATTAATGCGGCGGCTTTTGCAAGTTTTATGCTTTCCGCTAGTATTGCTCGTTTAGGTTTTAAGAATGAGAGTAAATATATTGAACGAACCATCGCAAAAGCTCCTTCTACACCTTATAAAACAATTGCGGCTATTTTTCTTTCCGTGACTACGGGATTAACCTCATGGTTATCTATTGGTGATAATATTGTGACCAGCATTCTTGTTGGACTAACCACCTTTATTGGTTTTTATCTCTATTACGGGTTTGACCCGCGTAAAGACAAAGCAGGGAACCTACACTTTGGTGTTAGCACTGAAGAGATTATGCAAGCTTTAGAAGATGCAGAAGTACGCATTGATGCCATTGATGCGGCACGTCGTCATATTGCCAATATTGACATTAATCAACAGCTTCAACGCATTACTGACAAAGCTCGGGCTATATTAAAAACTATTGAAGAAGACCCGAAAGATTTAGACCGTTCACGCAAGTTTCTTAAAGTTTATTTAGATGGAGCAAAGAAAGTCACTGAATCTTATGCAAAAGCTAAAGATATTGAGCAAGATATTGATTTAAAAACTAATTTTATGAATGTTTTGGACTCTATTGAGCAGACATTTGATAAGCAACAAGAAGAATTAAAAAAGAATAATCACTTTGATCTCGATGTGCAGATTGAAGTTCTTAAAACTCAACTGAAACAAGAAGGGATTAAGTAACACCAAGGAACTTAAATTATGACTAATGAACAAGAAAACATACAAACTACTGATATAGCAGAGGCTAGAAAAGTTGTTAACATTGATACAAAATCCAATGATGTTATCAATGAATTGATGACCTTTGATGCAGCTGATGAAAATCAAAAACAAGCTATCGTCAGCATTACCAATGAAATTGATGTGAGTGATCGTGGTTCCATTCTGTTCTTTGGTAGTAAAGCTCAGGAGGAAATGAGTCAAATTTCTGAAAAAATGCTTGAAGGTGTTCGTAATAAAGATTTAGGAGCAGCGGGAGCAGCTTTAACCAATATGATTCGCACCATCCGAGAATTTGACGTTGATGAGCTTGATCCTAACCGTAAAGTCAGTTTTTTTAGTAAACTATTTGGTAAAAATCCTGTTGCGGAGTTTATGGATAAATATGACGATGTTAAAACACAGATTAATCAAATTACAGATCGTCTAGAAGAGCATAAGACTTTATTACTTACTGATATTGTTACATTGGATAAGCTATATAAAGCTAATCTTGATTATTTCCACCAGCTTGAACTTTACATTGCAGCAGGTGAGTTTAAACTTAAACAACTAGAAGAACATGATATTCCTGCCCTAGCAGAAAAAGCCGAAAATAATGACGATATGCTTGCTGCTCAAGCTCTGCGTGACTTGCGTAGTGCCAGAGACGATTTAGAGCGTCGCATACATGATTTACGCCTGACTCGCCAAGTCGCTATGCAAAGCTTACCTAGCATCCGTTTAGTGC
>JALWYT010000138.1 GCA_026992705.1 Thiotrichaceae bacterium | reverse complement strand
ATATTATATTACTCACTCGGTAATTGACTTGTTAAAATAATAAATCATGTTTAAATTTTTACCTGGTATTCTTGTCATCCAAGCAATCACTGTTGCTTTTGTTTTGCTATTACCTAATAAGCTCGATACTGCATGGGCGTGGTTGCAAATAGTATTCCCCGTCGCAGCAATTGGTTTCTTAGCTTCATTTTGGTTTGATTCGATTGCGACACAGCTTAATCGAGATAAAATCTCTGAATTGCAAAATAAATTTCTTGAGGAACGTGAAAAAATACGCATCAATGCAGAGCGTTCAAAACTTCGCTTATTAAAACAAAATCATCAACAAGTGATTGAAGAAACCCGCTCTGCCCATGCAAAAGCTAATTTTAAGGTTGGAGCGATTTCCACCGCTGCGGCGGGTATTGGTCTTATTCTCATGACAACGCAGTTAATTGCAATAGGTGTTACCATTTTAATGACCGCAGGCGGCGTTGTGACCGGTTATGCGATGCGAGCAAGGCAGGAAAAAACAGGGTCACTTGGCTTTAGATTGCCTTTTCGCAAAGACAGTAAGCTTCTCGAAGGTCAAACCGTAAAACGCATTAAAGCCAGCCCAAAATCCAAAGCCAAAACGAACTCATGATTGATACACACTGCCATTTAGACTTTAAGGTTTTTGACAATGACCGCGAAAGTGTTTTGCAAGCGGCAAAAAACAATGGCATTAGCGATATTATTATCCCGAGTATTTTGCTTGATAATTGGGCAAGCGTTAAACAACTAACAGAACGCTATCAACAGCCAAAGCTTCACCCTGCTTATGGTTTGCACCCTATGTTTAGCAAAAAACAGAAGGAAGAAGATATTGCTGTTTTGGAGTCGTGGATTCAGACCGAAAAGCCCATTGCTATTGGCGAATGCGGTTTAGATTTTTTTATTGATGATTTTCAGCAAGCCAAGCAACTGTATTTATTTGAAGCTCAAGTTAAACTGGCTTGCCAATATGATTTACCGCTCATTATTCATGCACGCAAATCATTGGATATTGTGCTAAAAATTCTTAGAAAATATCCCAGTAGCCGAGGTGTTATTCATAGTTTTTCTGGTAGTGAACAGCAGGCTTATCAAGCCATTAAGCTAGGCTTTTATTTAGGCTTTGGGGGTGTCATTACCTTTACTCGTGCCAAAAAATTGCGACGTTTAGTTGCCAATCTGCCTTTAGAATATTTACTTTTGGAAACCGATGCCCCTGATCAAAGTGATGCTCAACATTACGGTTTAAGGAATGAGCCTGCGTGGTTAATCCATATTGCAGAAGCTTTTGCTGAATTACGTCACGACAATATCGAAAATATTGCTAAAATAACGACTTCTAATGCAAAAAAGTTGTTTTCACACTTATGAAAAAATATAGCCTGCAAATTTTAATGGGTCTTGTTATCCTCTTTGGTTTTATTTCAGCGATATCCCCTCATATAATTAATTATTTGCCCAAATCTGATGAAGAGGTCCGTACCGCAAAATCTGAAGAGGTTGCTCAAGCCTTAGCGGGGATATTTCAATCACCTGATGCTAATATTAGCGATGCTCACGCTATTCATAAACAAACAGCTCAGGCTAAAACCGTATGGTTTTCTTTTCGCACAACTCGTAAGCCCATGCAAAGATTCATCCATATACATAAATTAAAACAAAAAGATTTATCAGAAGAGGTTTTAAATACAGTTTTTCATCAAAATATGCCTCCTGCTAGCTGGTGGCATGCTGATCTAGGTACAAAAACTTATTTCACTGGTCAGGATGGGAAAAGTATACTCAATTTAATTTATAATTCACGTACTAAACGTGGTGTTTTAGTTGTTTCTACGCCTATTTAATTTCAACAATACAATTTTTCTTTACTATGTCTGCATCATCTTCAAAAAAAGTTATTTTTGCCGCACTCGCTGGAAACTCATTGATTGCGATCACAAAATTTATTGCATCGGCAATGACGGGAAGCTCGGCAATGTTATCTGAGGGTATTCACTCGCTAGTGGATACAGGTAATCAATTCCTATTGTTATACGGGCTAAAGCAAGCAAGTCGCCCTGCTGATAAATATTTCCCCTATGGCTATGGCAAGGAGATTTATTTCTGGAGTTTTATTGTTGCCATTTTGATTTTTGCTTTAGGTGCAGGCATCTCTTTGTATGAAGGCTATCACCATATTTTACACCCTACTGAAATCAATGATCCATTAATTAATTATATCGTTCTTAGTCTCGCTATTATATTTGAAGGAGGAGCACTATTTTTTGCAGCAAAAGAATTCAAAGCATATAAAGGTAAACTAGGTTACTTCGAGGCTATTCAGCAGGGTAAAGATCCTTCAATGTTTGTTGTTTTATTCGAAGATAGTGCAGCAATGCTTGGGCTAATCATTGCCCTAATTGGAATATCTTTAGCACAGATTACAGGAAATCCTATATTCGATGGTATTGCATCTATAATTATTGGTGTTATTCTTGCTATAACAGCAATATGGATGGCAATTGAAACTAAAGGTTTACTCATTGGCGAAAGTGCGAATCAAGTTATTGTTGATACAATTCACGACATTATTAATACTATAGATGCTATTGAATGTATCAATGAAGTATTAACTCTGCACATGGGACCAAATTATATTCTAGTTAATATTAGTGCAGATTTTAAAGAGAATATTACATCAAACGATGTAGAAAGCACGATTGCACGACTTGATAGTCTTATAAAAAAACAACTTCCAGATGTAAAACGTGTATTTATTGAAGCAGAATCTCACCAACACTTTGTTACTCAGAAAGCCAATATGGAGAAAATTTAGCTTATTAATTCACAATAGGCATAAAAAAACCACCTTATCGGTGGTTTTTATAAACGATGAAAAAGCTTAATCAGGCTTACATAAAGAAAATAACCGTGAAAAAATTAAACCATGCAAAGGCAATTAATGCCCAAACGATTTTCATCACAATACCGTATTTGAAATCAAACATACCCTACCCTACCCTACATCAGTTATTAAATAGTTGGGGTAGAATAGGTTACTTAACTTAAAGAAATAATTCAAGTAGCGATCTAATACAACTATTTATTATTTTTTTGAAATAAAATTCATACGGAAATAGTAAAATGATCTAATATTTCTTACTATCTATGCTGAATACTTACTCACTCATCCAAAAAATACAACGGTAAAGAAGCAAAACCAACCCCAAGCCACTAAGCTCCAAATAAGGAACATTGGAAAACCATATTTAAAATCAAGCATATTGATACTCCTTTAATATTTCATACTATGATAATACTTAATACTAGAACTAGTATTTATTGAAGACAATCAACAAGTTATTTTTAGTTGATATACATCATTTTCTATTATTTTTTTGATCTTAGTAGTAACAAGTTATTCACTATTCCTTGTATCACGGCACTACTCCAAACAGATTATGTATTTTCTTAAACACAAAAAAACCACTACATATCACAAATATGTAGTGGCTTAAAATAAAAAAGGAGAATTGTAAAAAACTTTAACGCTTAGAAAATTGAGTTGCACGGCGTGCTTTGTGTAAACCAACCTTTTTACGCTCAACTTTACGAGCATCACGAGTTAATAAGCCTCGTGCTTTTAAATCTGTACGCATGCCTTCATCATATTTGAGTAATGCTCTTGCAATACCAAGTCGAATTGCACCCGCTTGACCACTTGCACCACCACCTTTAACAGTAACGTTGATATCAAATTTATCATTCATACCAACCGTATCAAGCGGTTGACGAACTATCATGCGAGAAGTTTCACGACCAAAAAATTCATCAATAGGACGTTTATTAATCGTGATATTACCACTACCACTTTTTAAGAATACACGTGCAGATGAAGATTTACGTCGTCCTGTTCCGTAATATTGAATGTCAGCCATGATTTAAATTTCCAATACTTGTGGTTGTTGTGCTTGATGATTATGTTCACTATCTGCGAAAACCTTCATTTTTTTAAACATTGCACGACCTAAAGGGTTTTTAGGTAACATACCTTTTACTGCAAGTTTAAGAACCCGCTCTGGGTGTTCTTGAATCATTTTGGTAAAATTAGTTGCTTTTAAATTACCAATGTATCCAGTATGTTTATAATACATTTTATCTTTTGCTTTATTACCTGTTACACGTATTTTTTTGGCATTAATAACAACAATATAATCACCCGTATCGACGTGTGGCGTGTATTCTGGTTTATGTTTACCTCGTAAACGTCGAGCAATTTCACTCGCTAAACGACCTAATGTTTTCCCGTCCGCGTCTACGACAAACCAATCACGCTTGACTTCAGCAGGTTTTGCACTGAATGTTTTCATTTACTTTCAAGCTCCAACAAAAGAAGTTTTAGAAATATGTTTGATAGAATCGATTATTGTTACAAACATATTTCCTCTTATTATTTAAAGAGCACGGTATTCTAGGGGAAAGACTGACTAGACTCAAGAGGTATTTTTAATGATTCTCTATTTTTTATCAAACTTATTGCTATAACATTTAAATTATAGTGAGACCTCTACACAAAAGCATAATAAACAAATCTCTTCATCTATTATAATCTTGAATAGTGTAAAGGTCTTATGACTACTAATAGTTTGGGGCAACCATTGCATGATCTTGTATATTCTGAATATCCGTATTACGACGAATAACATCAGATAAAGTTAAATTATTTAAGTAATCTAACTGAGTACCTGAGTATTCATTTTGATACCAGAAGCGATCACCATCACGTAGACGCTCAAATTGATCTTTGATTATTAAAGTATTAGTTTCACCCATTAAAGCATTTCCAACAGGTTTTTCTGCAAGACCACCAACCCAAGCATCAATTTCATCAGGGCTATTATAGACTTGAGCTAATTTGCTACCGTAACCATCTTGGAAGATCGGATCATCAAAGTTAGTAATTCGTCTTAAGCCTAGAGCTTCACGAATATCATTATAACTTGGTAGTTCATGATCACGCCCACGCTGGATATTAAGTGCAGCTAAATCAAGCCCTCCTGAGCCTGGAGGACCAAATAGCATATTACGAGCATCGTCAATCATCATTGGATCAGCTTCTTGAGCAACCTGAGCTGCAAAACCTCTTAAAATAGGATCAATTCCAGCCTCTTTAATTGGTTCATTATTAAAGAAAACATCCCTTAATTGCAAATTACCCTCTGGAATTTCATTTCCCTGCTCATCCAGCCGGGGCATATTAGTTGACAACATGGAATGCCCAAATCGATAAGCAGCTGTTGCAAAGGTTTCACTAATTTGTGGGTTAACACTAGGGTTGTAGCCACGATAGGGCGAGATGTTTTCTTCACCTAATAAAGCAGGTAAAAATTCGTTAAAAGTAATTGCTTGTATTTCAGCTGTTACTTGTTTACGAGCTTCTTGGAAAATTTGCTCATCCGATAGGTTTGGATTTTGAGCTACAATTTCATCGGCAATGCGATTATGCTCACGCATCCAAATCGTGTGCATTGCAGTCAAACCTGATTGCACATTGGCTCGAATATCACCTGCTTGGAATAAGCCATCCTCACCAATGGGTAATAAATTACCTTCACTAGTTTTTAGTTTACCACCAGAAAAAGAGCGTAACTGATTTGTCACTTCATCTGTTGAACCATAAACATTAGAGGCATCAATAAATGCGGTAATACTATTTTTATGCTGCGTGTTACCATTAGCATCAATAACAACATTGGACTGATGGAATGGTATCTCTTGTGTACCTGTATTATTTGGATCAAAAACTGGGTCGCCTTTGGGTACAGCAATATTCGCAGGTAATGATGGATCCGTTTCAGTTAAGTTAATATCATGATCAACAAACTGCCCCCATAACCAAAACATATCACTCAAACCTTTATGATTCTGTGTATTTTCCGTTTGAGCCGAAATAGCATTACTAATTACTCGAGGATTAGGTAAATTAACCTCTGTAGCACCGCCAATAGCACGATTAGGATCTTGCTCAAACGTTCGCAAAAACAATGTATTGGTTTGTCCTACACTTGGGAAGAAAGGATTATTACCAAAGCCATCTTGACTTGCATATTCACGGGGTTGCAATTGTACTAAACTTTGAATCAAATCAGTAATAAGCTGTTGAATTAAATGAAATATTGCTTGCAAAAACAATGGATTTGGCTGTTGATAACCATAAGGAATAAACGGTGTATAACCATAGTGACCTAAGTTATGATTAAATTGGTTCACCTGATGACTAAATGCCGATATATTATTTATCACTAAAGGAGGATTTGTCGCACCACCTCTAATAAGAGGTGATTGTGGAACAAATACTACTGAAGCTGATGTCGGTAATTGCGACATAATAATCTCCATAACTTATAAAATGAGACACCTTGTTTTATCTGAAATCACAATTTCAGCCTTATAAAACAAGAACGACAGAGCGTAATCACCTTAACTAAAATCCTGAACTCACAACAGATAATTTAAGTTAATTGATTTTACGCAGTTACAGGTATAACCGACTCAACCCTTCTGTCATATAACCTTCAGATGAAATGCGGATGTTAGGTTATAGTTGGCATCACAAAATAAAGAGGTTTGACATAAATCAAAAATGTGGATTGACACTAGCTTAGAAGATAAAAATATTGAGCTCTACCTAGCGACTGTAGGTAGAGCAATGTATTTATGTCGAAATTTTGAAATAAATTTTAAAATGGCTATTGTATGGTTAGATTTAGCAACGGCTCATAAAGCAGGGAAGTTGCCCCTTTCCAAAGAAGCCTTGATGAAAAGCTATGCTGATAAGTTTTTAAGCCAAATGTTAGGGCATAGTGTGAGACGCTTAAAAGAGGAGTTTCACCCATCAAAATACACCTTAGAAACCCTAAATACTGCAAAAGATTCTCGCAATGTGATTGTGCATGATGCCACATCTGCAATTATGAATGCCAAGCCTGAAACTATCAAGGCAGCAGCAAAGATGTTACTTGAGCACGTTATTAACGTAGCAGAAGGAGATAATATTGTATCCGCTTGGCATTATGAAATTCAGCATAAAAAACGCCCTGACAAATCCATTACTCAACACTATGTTAATAATGTGGTTAAATGGGTTTTTAAGCCACTGCCTGATGAACTACATCCATTAAAGGCATCATCATAATCGCTGGCATAAATTCCCAACATTGCAGAGTAATTCATAGCTGATTGTACCTGCTAAGGCGGCAACTCGGTCGATACTGATGTGTTTGCCCCATAGCTCAACGGTGTCACCGACATCAGCATAGCAGCCACGTAAATCTATGCTAATCATATCCATTGAAACTCGCCCGAGTATTTGGCTTTCTTTTCCGTTGACCCATACAGGTGTACCGCTTGGAGCATGTCGAGGGTAACCATCAGCATAGCCGCAGGCAACTACGCCTACTGGCATATCCTCAGGGCAAGTCCATGTCGCCCCGTAGCCAATGGCATCACCTTTGTTGAGATTATGGATAGCTATTAGTGGAGCATATAAACTCATTACCGCTTTTAAGCCTTGTTTATCTCGATCTCCATTGAGCATAGGAGAGGAACCATACAGCATAATTCCAGGACGAACCCAATTCGCATGTGAGGCTTTCCACGCAATAATTCCTGCGGAGTTTGCCATACTTCGTACCGTTTGAATACCATGAGTTTGTTGTCTGAATAGGGAAATTTGGCGGTCAGTATAATCGCAGCTTGTGTCATCGGCACAGGAGAAATGCGTCATTAACCAACAACCTCTTTTGATATGTCGATTATCATTGAGTTGCTGGTAAACCTTTCTGGCTTCACTAGCAGGAATACCTAAACGGTGCATTCCTGTATCAATTTTTAATGCAACATCAATAGGTTTACTCAATGGAAACTGCTCAAGCCATTGCAACTGAGCGTAGTCATGAATTACAAGACGAAGCTTATTACTCGCAGCGGTCTGTAAATCCGCAAAATTTTGATGCCCTTGCAACACTAAAATCGGGTGAATAAAACCAGCATGACGCAGTTCAAGAGCTTCTTCAATACAGGAAACAGCAAAGCCATTGGCGCTATTTAAAGCCTCCGCAACGGGCAATACACCATGCCCATAAGCATTCGCTTTGATTACCGCCATTACTTGGGATTCAGGTGCATAAGCTCGCACTTGGCGAAGATTATGCTGCAGTGCAGCAAAGTCAATAGCAACCCAAGCAGAGCGTTTCATCAATAGCCTCCATCGGGCGAATAAACATCAGGCGTAAAGGTTTCAAAGCGTGTATATTTACCAAGGAAGGTTAATCGGGTTGTGCCAATTGGACCATTTCTTTGCTTGGCAATAATAATTTCAGCAATACCTTTATCTGTTGTTTCAGGGTTATAAACTTCATCTCGATAGATAAAAATAATTACATCAGCATCCTGCTCGATAGCTCCTGATTCTCGCAAATCGGACATTACAGGACGCTTATTAGGTCGTTGCTCTAAACTTCGATTAAGCTGTGAAAGAACAATGACAGGGACTTCCAATTCTTTGGCTAACGCTTTTAACGAGCGAGAAATTTCAGAAATTTCCGCTGCTCGGTTATCACTTTTACCGCTGCCTTGCATCAATTGAAGATAGTCCAAAACAATCAAGCCTAGTTGCCCATGCTCTCTAGCTAGTCGCCGTGCTCTTGCTCGCACTTCAGTAGGCGATAGAGCTGCACTATCATCAATAAACATGGGAACTTCAGAAAACATTTTAACGGCTTGAGCAATACGAGGCCAATCATCATCGGTTAATTTACCTGTTCGCAAACGCCCTTGATCCACTCGCCCCATTGATGACAGCATCCGCATCGTCAATTGTTCCGCAGGCATTTCCATACTGAATATAGCCACAGGAGTTTTGGTTGAAACCGCTACATATTCAGCAATATTCATGGAAAATGTAGTTTTACCCATTGAAGGACGACCAGCAACGATGATTAAATCACCTTTTTGCAAACCAGAAGTCATTTTATCTAAATCAGGATAACCACTGGCCAAGCCTGTGATAGCAGAATCATTTTTACTCAGCTCATCAATATGAGAAAGCGTTGTTTTTAACAGACTTTTGATGGGTCTAAATGCCTGCCCTTGCTTGTAACCTTGTTCGGCAACTTTAAATACGGCACTTTCAGCTTCGTCTAGTATTTCTTTACTACCTTTTTCGCCTGGATTAAAGGCAGAATCTGCGATCCCTGTTCCTACATCAATTAATTGCCGAAGTATAGAACGCTCTCTGACAATTTCAGCATAGGCTCGAATATTTGCAGCACTTGGGGTGTCTTTTGCCATTGTTCCTAAATACGCTAAACCACCTGCGTCTTCTAAGTCTCCACGTTTGCCTAGCCATTCAGAGAGTGTTACAACATCTAATGGTTGATTATGTTCTGCTAGATTGGCAATCGCTCTAAAAATTAAACGGTGGTCATAGCGATAAAAATCTTCTTCCGAGACACAATCTGCAATTTGCTCCCAAGCATGATTATCCAACATCAAGCCACCAAGAACTGATTGTTCGGCTTCAATAGAATGAGGCGGTATTTTTAAGGATTCGATAGTTTCTGGCATTATAATTTTAAAGCATCAATTTTAGACTTGTTTGTGACTACTATAAACGAAAAAAGCCCTATAAGAAATTATCTTATAGGGCTTTTTTTCACGCAGTACATGTAACAAGTTATACCTAAATTTATATGGAAGATGGTCAGTGATTAATCATATAGTATCCTAAATCGTCAATCACTGATCACTTTACTGCTTATAGAGAGTAGTTACTTCTAAACTACAACTTATTCTGCTTCTGTAACAACATCTTCACCTTCAATAATCACCTTAACCACTGCATCCACATCAGTATGTAAATGAACACCAATTTCATACTCACCTATCATACGGATTGGACCGTCAGGCATACGGATTTCACTACGCTCTACATTTATACCTGTCGCACAAATTGTTTCAGCAACTTCGGCATTACTAACTGAGCCAAATAGTTTGCCTTCCTGACCTGAGTTAGCGGTAATGGTTAGTACCATATCTTGTAGTTGATCGCGACGAGCTTCAGCATCGGCTAGTGCTTTTGCAGCCGCTGCCTCTAATTCAGCACGACGAGCTTCAAACTCTTTTAAGTTTTCAGGCGTTGCTGGCTTTGCTTTTCCCTTCGGGAATAAGAAGTTTCTAGCATAACCTGCTTTTACTGTTGCTAATGTGCCAAGATCACCTAAATTTTCAATTTTTTCAAGAAGTATAACTTCCATGATATTCACCTTTCATTCTCAACATTATTTTTAATGTTGATTAAACATTAATGTTAGTTACTATTTATTGTTAGTGTATTCCGAAAATCAGCAAAACTATCAATAATACCAAACGATACCAGCAATATAATAATCACTAGCATACTTGGAAAAATTGGAATCATAAAAATATACATTCCAACCAACCAAAAATGGCTCATTTGTAACTTTTTAACTAAGCCATGTATTAACGCTAGCCCTTGAAAGAAATAAACCGTCATACCTACTATACTTAAGTCAGCAAATAACTGACTATCTGTCATAACAAATAGTAAAACAACGATCAATAAAGCAATAGCCAGTACTTTACCTAAACGTAGTTCACGAAATTCCTCGCCAAATCCACCAGGGTTATAAAGCATTGCTTGCCAGTGACGAGCAATAAACATTGAAACTATCCACGATACCAATAACCCCACTGCAATAATAGTAGATACCCATGTGGATAAAACTTCAATAAATTTCCTACTATCTTCTTTCGACCATGCTTGCTCTTTAGAAAATACGTCAACTAAGTGACTAATAGTATCTTTCCAGTATTCTTGTGCATCAGAAATACTAAGATGGAATACGATAAGTCCACCTACAACAATTAATAGCATTGCTTGTAATGTATAAGCCCATGATACTGTTCGTGTTAAAATAGTCGCAAACAAAATCATTGGTAACCATTGCTGCAAAGCTGAAGCTAAACCAGTTAAAAAGTTTTGCTGTAAAAGCATAGCTATTACAGCAAAAACGATACTAGATATTAATGCAACAATAATTCCCTGGTTATATCCTTGTCGCAATGCAACTAGTGCAACTGCTGCATTACTTAAAAATACAAATGGCGGTATTACGAGAGAAAGTACAGCAAATAAGCTAATAAAAACTATTGCTTGATAGCGGCCTGACATAATAAAGCCAGCCATAAATATTCCTCGTGTTTGATTTTATTTATGCTGATCTGTATATGGAATTAAAGCTAAAAAACGTGCTCGTTTAACGGCAGTCGCTAACTGACGCTGGTATTTAGCTTTTGTTCCCGTAATACGACTAGGTACAATTTTGCCTGTTTCTGTAATATTAGCTTTAAGCGTATCTAGGTCTTTATAGTCAATCTCAGTAATACCTTTAGCCGTGAATTGACAGAATTTTTTACGACGAAAATGACGTGACATTTTACACCTCCTAAATTTAAGCTGCTTTCGCTTTTTGTTTAGAATCATCTTCCTTTTTAAGAGGAGATGCTTCAGTCACAGCATTTTTACGACGAATAATTAAATGGCGTAATACTGCATCATTAAAACGGAATAACTCCTCTAACTCTGCTAATGTATCAGTCGAACATTCAATATTCATCAATGTATAATGTGCTTTATGTAATTTTTCGATTGGATAAGCCAACTGACGACGCCCCCAATCTTCTTCACGATGCACCGTACCCTTATTATCTTCAACAAGCTTGCGATAGCGTTCTAACATCGCAGGAACTTGCTCACTCTGGTCAGGGTGAACCAGCATAACAATTTCATAATGTCTCATTTAAAACTCCTTACGGATTAAAATAGTCTTTTAGTCATATTTTATCGGATAAAACCAAAAAAGTAGAATCACTAAAAAACAAGGAGAGAAGCATCAGTTAAATTAAACACTTCAAAAATTTACACCTGAAATAATAACAACAGGCAAAAAGCAGGGGATTATTTATGAGTCAGCACATAAAGTCAATGCCCGTGACTTTAATATTTAGAGCAATTGCGTAAAAAATTAACCTTAAAAATGTTATATTCTTTTATTAAAAAATTTATAGTATTTTCCAACTATTACACACAAATACTACAGAAATAAAAAACTACTAGAAGTGAAAATATAGGATTAGGTCACTCTAACCTTACTCAGGCTTGGTGCCGGAGGTGGGACTTGAACCCACACTCTGTTGCCAGAACGGGATTTTGAATCCCGCGCGTCTACCAATTCCACCACTCCGGCTAAATGAAGGTGTAGTATTCTACCGTACTATACTTTTTTGTCGATAACTTTTAAAAAAATACTCAAAAAATAAAATGAAATAATTTAAATTTATGTATTTAAATAATAGTCAAAATAAACTATTTGCTTATCAAAGGCTAAAAAATACATGTTATTGTGTTTAGGTTATCCAAAATTGATTCGGATCGGAATATTTAAGAAGGTTATAAACTCTTGACTATATTAGATAGAAAATTCTCTGTTGCACCCATGCTTGGTTGGACGGATAGACATGAACGTTTTTTTTTACGTTTAATTAGTAAACATAGCTTACTTTATACCGAAATGATAACAACAGGAGCATTATTGCATGGGGATAGGCAACGGTATTTACAATTTAATATTGAAGAAAAGCCAGTAGCGATTCAACTAGGTGGTAGTGAGCCAAGGGAGCTTGCTGAATGTGCAATTATGGCAAAAAATGAGGGTTATGATGAAGTTAACCTCAATATTGGCTGTCCAAGTAACCGAGTTCAGAGAGGGAGCTTTGGAGCCTGTTTAATGGCTGATCCTGAATTAGTTGCTGAATGTGTTTTCGCTATGCAACAAGCAGTCAATATTCCCGTTACGATCAAGCATCGAATTGGTATTGATAATAAAGATAGCTATGAAGAACTTTGTTGTTTTGTTGATAAGGTAGCTCAGGCAGGCTGCAAAAGTTTTATTATTCATGCTCGTAAGGCTTGGTTAAAGGGGCTAAGTCCTAAAGAAAATCGTGATATTCCTCCACTACAATATGATACAGTTTATCAAATAAAAAAAGATTTTCCCGATTTAGAAATTATTATTAATGGTGGAATTCACACATTAGCAGAATGTCAAGAGCATTTACAGCAAACTGATGGTGTTATGTTAGGACGTGAAATCTATCATAACCCTTATATATTAGCAGAAGTTGATCAGCAAATTTATTCTGCTAAACATCGTTCTCTCACTCGTAAACAAATTCTGCAACAATATATAAAATATATTGAGCAACAACTTAATCAAGGTCTTTATTTAAAGCAGATGAGTCGCCATATTTTGGGCTTGTTTCATGGTGTTACAGGGGCAAAAAAATGGCGACGATATATTAGCGAAAATGCCCATAAGCGAGGAACGGGAGTCGAAGTTTTACAGGTAGCAGCAGAGTTTGTCAATTGCGACTAGCTTTAAAATTATTATTATCTATACCTAAGGCTACTAGATTATTAATAACTAGTAACTTCTGTCTTTTGAGTTTTAAGATCAACTTCATCTAATAAGATAGAATCACAAGCCATTGCTTTAGGCTTTAGTATACCCATAAGTTGCAAAATAGTTGGAGCAATTGAGCTTAACCCTGCACAGCTTGCAAGCCGCCAGTAGGACTTATCAATAACAAGGCAAGGCACAGGATAAGTGGTGTGTTGTGTATGTGGCTCGCCTGTTAATGGATCACGATATTCATCACAATTACCATGATCTGCCGTTAATAATACGGAGAAATTATTAGCAACGGCAGTATCAAGCACACGCCCAACTTGTGTATCCATTGCCTCAATACCTTTAATGACAGATTCTGGAATAGCAGTATGCCCAACCATATCACCGTTAGCAAAATTCACGACAATAAATCCATATTCATCAGATTCAATGGCTTTGATAGTCGCATCTGCAACACCTTCAGCACTCATTTCGGGTTTTTGATCATAGGTATCAACACGCGGTGACGGTACCATAACACGATCTTCTCCTGCATATGGTTTTTCTCGTCCACCATTAAAGAAGAAGGTAACATGAGCATATTTTTCTGTTTCAGCACAATGAAATTGCTTATGCCCTGCTAAAGCAACTACATGCGATAAGTTGGTTGATGGTCGCTCTGGACGGAAAACAACGGGAGCAAGTAGACTTTTATCATATTCAGTTAAACAAGTTAATGCAATAGGTTCAAAGTTTTTACGCTCAAAGCCTTCAAAATCTTCTGCAGCTAACGCTGCAGCTAGTTGACGTGGGCGATCATCTCGAAAATTAAAGAAAATAACCGAGTCATCTTCTTTGATAAATTCTGCATCGGGCATAATACGAGGCCATATAAATTCATCAGTTTCACCATTTGCATAAGCATCATTGATAGCACTAAGTGGATCACTGGCTTTTTCACCAATCCCATTTACAACGGCATCCCAAGCAAGCTTAGTACGTTCCCAGCGATTATCGCGATCCATTGCATAAAAACGCCCTGTTACAGTCGCAATCTTACCACCTGTTTCTTTCATGGTTTCAAGTACTTGCTCGATATATTTTTTGGCGGATTTTGGCGAAGTGTCTCGACCATCTGTAATCACGTGAACAATTGGCTCAATACCATTATCTGCACACATTCTTAGTAATGCAAGCAAATGGTTAATATGACTATGTACCCCACCATCAGAAACTAAACCGATTAGATGCAGGCGACTTTTATATGCCTTAACAATTTCAAGCGAACTAAGCAATGCTGGTTTTTCAAAGAATCTTCCATCCTCAATAGCATCATCAATTCGTACAAGATCTTGCTTTACAATCATCCCACAGCCGATAGTAAAATGTCCAACCTCAGAATTACCCATTTGTCCTTTAGGTAAACCAACTGCCTTACCCGATGCTTGCAATGTAGTATGAGGATGTTTAGAAAAATACTCATCTAAACGGGGGGTATTTGCCTCATGGACAGCATTGTATTTTTTACTTGGATTAACACCGAAACCATCTAATATAATTAAAATAGTTTTACGACGTGGAACTGCTCTTCTCTTCACTATTAGCCTCTATACTATTCTCACTCTTTAGACAATTTTTTATCCTTAGTGATGGATAATTCATCATCCTCTAATTTATCTAAACGATCAAGCTCTGCTTCCATTTCCTCATCAGTCATGGGGCGATATTCATCATCAGTATTATTATCACTAGACTCCTCAACAGGATTTCCATCTTCATCTATTTCTTGTATGATATAGCGATCATCTTCACATAATATTTCCGTACTTGATACCCCTGCTGCTGTACCAATCCGTGCTGATGATGATTCTGATTCTCCATATTCTGCAGTTTCTCTTGCGGCTTTTTCTTTACTTGCTATTTTGATTTGTTTTTTAAACAAATAACTAAGCAATAGCCCTACTTCAAATAATAACCACATAGGAATGGCTAATAATAACTGCGATAATACATCAGGAGGCGTTAAAAACATGCCAATAATAAACGCCGCAACAATCACATAAGGGCGTTTTTCAGCGAGTTCTTTGGCGGTTACCATACCTGTCGTGATTAATAGAATGGTTGCAATTGGCATTTCAAAGCCAAAACCAAAAGCAATAAAGATCATCATAACAAAATCTAAGTACTGAGCAATATCAGGAGCGACTTGAACATTTTCAGGAGCAAATCCAGGGAGAATTTTAAACATCAATGGCAATACAATATAAAAAGCAAATGCCATTCCTATATAAAAAAGAGCCACGCTAGATGTTAATAATGGTACAATTAAGCGTTTTTCATGACGATAAAGAGCAGGTGCAATAAAGCCCCATATTTGATAAAAAACAAAGGGTAAGGCAATTAAAAAAGCAACTAACAAAGCAAGTTTATAAGGCACAAGAAAGGGAGAGATAACACTGGTTGCAATAAATTTATGTCCATCAGGAAGCTGGCTAGCTAAAGGATCAGAGAACCAATCATATAAGTCTTGTGCAAATGGAAAAAGAGCAATGAAAATAACGGCAATAATTAGAACAATACGCAGTAAGCGATCACGCAGTTCTAATAAGTGATCAATAAAGCCTTGTTCTTTTTCTTCTGGCTCATTCACTGTTTGCGTCATTCTTTTTGCCCGATTCTATGTTTTTTTGCTCTTCTTTTTTATTATCAGCATTGATCAATGCTTCTGCATCTGCGACTTCTTTTTTTATGCTTGAATCTACGTTATTCAAAGAGTTTTCAACAGATGCTTGTAAATTGCGAATTTTTTCTTCCTGCATAATCAGCATATTACGCATTTCATCTGCATGAAGCTCACGCTCAATATCTGCTTTTGTGGTATTAACAATCATGCGAGCTTTCGCCACCCATTTACCCATCTTACGAGCAATGCTTGGTAATCGCTCAGGTCCGACAATAACCAAGACAATGACTGCAATAACTAACATTTCAAGAAAACCCGCATCAAACATTGTTATACTTTATCTTTTGCTTTAGCTTCGCCTTCAATAACTTGACCATTTTCTTGCTTAGTCAATTTTTCATTTGCTTTTACCTCTTCTTCACTGATTGATTTTTTAAAATTCTTAATAGCACTACCTAAATCACCACCAATATTGCGTAAGCGTTTTGTACCAAATAAGACTAAAACAATTAATAAAATCAAAACTAATGACCAAGGGCTAATTCCACCAATTCCCATTTTTAAATCCTCTATAAACTTTTATTTTTGCGGCTTAATTTTTCAATTAAGCCTGATGTTCCAAAGCGACGTACTAATTCGTTGAGTACGTCGTCTGGATGTAAATCTTGCTGTACTAATAGTACCATTGAATGAAACCATAAATCAGCCACTTCATAAATTATATGATCTTTATCGCCATCTTTTGCTGCCATGACGGTTTCAGTGGCTTCTTCGCCAACTTTTTTTAAAATTGCATCCAGTCCTTTGCTGTACAGCTTTGCCACATACGAGCTATCGGATTCTGCTGATTTTCTAGCAGCTAATACATCTGCAATGTCGGAAAGTATATTATTTTCTTGCATAAATTGACTCAATTTAATGTACGTTGTGCAGGTTCAGTCGCTAAACTTTGTGAATAATAAGGCGTTAAAGCTAAATCCCAATCTGCTTTTTGCAGGGTATCCCGTAATAGTGTTTGTAAAAGATAGAGAATATCGGTATTAAATGAAAAGTCTATGCCTTTATTATGTTTATCTTTTAATGATAACTCAAAGTTATTATTAGCTGTTTGTTGCAATTTTCCTCGTACAACCAATATACCCTCTTTACCTAAAGGGTATTGAGTTATATTTTCGTCATCTATAAAAGGTACTGAAAAATCAGCCTTTTGTGCTGCATGCTCACGCTGAAAATTCATAATAGCCTCACGATTTATAGGTGAATCTTGAGCGGCAATTTCAGGGATTGTTTCAATAGTTTCCATTATAATAGGATATAAGCGACTAACAAACCGCCGTGTTAACCAAAAACGAAACTCCTCATGCAATACTGTATTCATTCTCAGTAAGATACGATCTTCAATATCAGAAAAGCTTGCTTGTATTTGAGACAACCCTGACATTAACCTCTCATCTCCTCATCTCTATGCCTTGCTTTGCCATAAACTCCTTAGTCTCACTGATGGTGTATTCCGCAAAATGGAAGATACTAGCGGCTAGGACAGCATCCGCCTTACCTTTTAATACGCCATCTGCCATGTGCTGTAAATTGCCAACCCCACCTGAGGCAATCACTGGAATATCAACAGCTTCAGAAATTGTCTGCGTAAGTTCTAAATCAAAGCCGATTTTTGTACCATCACGATCCATACTGGTTACTAATAACTCACCTGCACCGTAATCAGCCATCTTTTTCGCCCATTCAATCGCATCAATTCCTGTGCCTTTGCGACCACCATGTGTAAAAATTTCCCATTTTATTGGTTCACCTTCTTTATTAACACGTTTGGCATCAATGGCGACAACAATACATTGTGAGCCGAAATAATCCGTTGCTTCTTTGACTAAATCAGGGTTAAAAACCGCAGCGGTATTGATGGCAACCTTGTCTGCCCCTGCATTTAGCATACGCCGTACATCTTCAACTTTGCGAATACCACCACCAACCGTAAGCGGAATAAAAACCTGCGATGCAACATCTTCCACCACATGCACAATCGTATCTCGGTTGTCTGAGCTGGCGGTAATATCTAAAAAGGTGATTTCATCAGCACCTTCGCGGTTATATCGCTCGGCAATTTCAACGGGGTCGCCTGCATCGCGGATGCCGACAAAATTAACACCTTTAACTACCCGCCCATTTTTTACATCCAGACAGGGAATAATACGTTTTGCTAATCCCATGTGTTTTTCACCTTAATTCAAAGAATCGTAACGACTTTGTAGTAAGGTGGTAAGTCATTAATTATTCGGGACGCTGTAAATACGTCCATGTAAGCTCTAAGGCAGCATCCCTGCTGCCTAAGCCCGAATAATCAATGACTTACCACCTTGTATATCAACTACAGGGAGTCGTTACAAAGAATCTACATAAGCTTGAGCTTCTTGTAGATCAATCGTTCCTTCATAGATGGAGCGACCTAAAATTGTTCCCATAACGCCTTTGTCTTCAATAGAGCAGGCATTTTTGACATCATCCATATTGCTCATGCCGCCTGAAATTATGACAGGGATGCTGATGGAATCTGCCAATTCTGCGGTTGCTTCGATATTAGGTCCCGTCATCATGCCATCGCGTGAAATATCGGTATAAACAATGGCGGATACGCCTGCTTGTTCAAAGTTTTTCGCTAATTCGATTGCCGATACGCTGGAGACTTTATCCCAGCCATCGGTTGCAACCATGCCATTTTTTGCATCAATACCAACAATAATATGATCAGGAAACTGTTGGCAAAGTTCGACGACAAACTCAGGCTCTTCGACGGCTTTTGTACCGATGATGCAGTATTGTACGCCTGAATCGAGATAAGCTTGCACGGTATCCGCATCACGAATACCTCCACCGATTTGTATGGGTAAATCAGGGAATTTTGTTGCAATATTTTGAATAACATCACCATTAACAGGCTTGCCATCAAATGCTCCATTTAAGTCAACAAGATGGAGTCGCTTGGCTCCTTCATCAACCCAGCGTTGTGCCATTTCCACAGGATTGTCTGAAAAAACGGTGGTTTCATCCATGCGACCTTGTTTGAGTCGTACACATTTTCCGTCTTTTAAATCAATTGCTGGAATTAAAATCATAAACTGCCATCCCATTGAGTAAAGTTTTTCAGTAATTGCAAACCGTCATCCGCACTTTTTTCAGGGTGTGCTTGAATGGCGAAGATATTGTCTTTGGCAATGGCGGAGGCGTATTGAATGCCGTATTCCGTTTGCCCCGTAATCAAAGCCTCATCCTCTGGAGCGACATAATAACTATGCACAAAATAAAAGCGTGAACCTGATTTAATACCATGCCATAAAGGATGCTCGGTTTTTTGCTCGATTTGACTCCAGCCCATGTGAGGGATTTTTAATCGCTGCTGGCTCTGGTCAATGCTGTTTTTAAAGGCTTTAACCTTGCCCGAGTAAAATCCTAAGCAATCCACGCCGTCATTTTCTTCTGATGCCTCCATTAAAACCTGCATTCCCATACAGATTCCTAAAAATGGCTTGCTATTTGCAACTTCGTGGACAACATCAATCAGGTCATGATTGGCTAACTCTTTCATACAATCACGAGCTGCTCCCTGACCTGGGAAAACGATACGATCCGCTTGTAGAATATCCTCAGCACGGCTGCTGACAATTACCTTTTCTTCTGTGACATGCTCCAAGGCTTTTGTTACAGAACGTAAATTGCCCATGCTGTAATCAATCACCACAATCATTAAAGCTTCCCCTTGGTTGACGGTAAAACGCCTTGCATACGTGGATCATATTCAACCGCCATCCGTAAGCAACGACCAAAGGCTTTGAAAATTGTCTCAGCAATATGGTGAGCATTGCGACCACGAATATTATCAATATGCAAGGTCACTAAGGCGTGGTTGATAAAGCCTTGAAAAAATTCATTAAATAAATCGGTATCAAATTTGCCAATGTGCGAGCGTTTATAATCAACATCATGCACCAAGCCTGGGCGACCTGAAAAATCAATCACAACACGCGACAAAGCTTCATCCAATGGCACATAGGCGTGTCCATAACGATTAATGCCTTTTTTATCTCCTAAGGCTTGAGCAAATGCCTGCCCTAAGGTAATGCCTATGTCCTCAACTGTGTGATGATCATCAATATGGGTATCGCCATTGCACTGAATATCAATATCCATTACACCGTGCCGAGCGACTTGCTCTAGCATGTGTTCTAAAAAAGGAACGCCGGTATCAAAATTAGATTGACCTGTGCCATCCAAATTAAGGCGAATAGAGATTTGAGTTTCTAGCGTATTACGCTGTACGCTTGCTATACGATCTACCATGTTTGCTGTCTTGTATCGAAAAGATGCGGGGATAATAGCATAAGAGGACCTATTGAAAACAATCATGGGTATAAAAAAGCCCATCAATTTGATGGGCTTTTTCATTTTTTCTCGTCCTTATAAATTATTGTATAGTGTATCAATTATACCACAATAGTATAAAAATCTCATAAATATAAAAAATTGTGAAGATAAACTACACTAAAAAGGCTTCCCGGAGGAAGCCTTAAAAAATCTACACTTTATTTAAAAAGCTTAGAATTCATGTTTAATACCTAGAGAGATACCATTTTGATCTTCACCAGGTGCTGCAGCAACACCCGCACTGTGACCACCAGAACCCCCACCAGCAAGAGGCACAGCAGCACCCGCATCATTAGTCATTTTAACATATTGAGCATACACTGTTGTACGTTTAGATAGGTTATGATCATAACCAATAGCAAACATAGAAGTATCGTTTGCTGCTCCATCTGGATTAGATGTATAATATTGACCTTTAACTACACCCTTACCAGCTTTAACAGATGCACCAAGACCATACACTTTAGTATTGACAGAAGCTAAACCATCATGCTTCTCGGCAAAACCAACAACTTTTACTTTTCCAGTATCGTATGAAGCCATTAAACGAGTATCAACAT
>JALWYT010000137.1:13353-21201 GCA_026992705.1 Thiotrichaceae bacterium | reverse complement strand
CTCCCGCCTGCTTTTTTATGTGCCATAAATTTGTCCTTTGTTTATATGATTGATAATACTTATGAATTAGTGTCAGAAGCAGTGGTAATATTATTGATTTCAATGTTCATTGATGAGTCATTTTCGATAAGCCTCTAATAATCTAGTCAAAACTACGTTATGATTAACCGCTATATTATTTTATAACTATTAAGACTCAGTATAATTAATAAGGAAACTACTATGGGATTTTTAGTGGGTAAACGTGTACTTATTGCAGGTATTGCAAGTAATCGTTCCATTGCCTTTGGTATTGCTCAAGCAATGAGACGTGAAGGTGCAGAATTAGCATTAACCTATCAAAATGATCGTTTAAGAGGTCGAGTCGAAAAAATTGCCAAGCAGTTGGATAGTTCCATTGTTGTACCTTGTGATGTATCAACGGATGAGGCGATTGAGGCGTGTTTTGATGAATTAGGCAAGCACTGGGATGGCTTAGACAGCATAGTGCATTCCATCGCATTTGCTCCAAAAGAACAATTAGAGGGCAGTATTGTTGATAATACAACACGAGAAGGTTCAATTATTGCACATGATATTAGCTCATACAGCTTTCTGGCAATGGCTCGATATGGTCGTCAATTAATGCAGGGGCGTAATGGCTCATTACTCACATTAAGCTATCTCGGAGCAGTTGCGGCTGTACCTAATTACAATGTCATGGGCATGGCGAAGGCAAGTTTAGAGGCTGCAGTACGTTTAATGGCGTATGACTTAGGTCCTGAAGGAACGCGAGTGAATGCCATTTCAGCAGGTCCTATCCGTACACTCGCAGCGGCAGGTATTGGTGATTTTCGTAAAATGCTAGATCATGTTGAAGCCAATGCTCCTTTACGTCGCAATGTAACCATTGAAGAAGTCGGCAATATGGCTGCATTTTTATGTTCGGATCTTGCTTCTGGTATTACAGGTGAAATTACTTATGTCGATGCTGGCTACAATATCGTAGGCATGTCGGGCTATGGCAACGACGAGGCTTAAGCCTAGCAGTAAAATCACAGGACTCATTCTTGCAGGTGGTCTAGCCCGCCGCATGAATGGGCAAGATAAGGGGCTGATCTTATATCAAGGTCGCCCACTTATTGAGCATTTACTATCTGCATTTGCCCCTCAAGTCCAGTCGCTTATTATCAGTGCAAACCGTAATCAAATACGCTATTTACAGTACAGTAATCAAGTTTATCAAGATGAATACGGTGATTTCTCAGGACCATTAGCCGGCATTGCCACTGCCTTAAAACATTGCCAAACGGACTGGCTAGTATGTACTCCCTGTGATGCCATCAGCCTACCTAGTGATTTTGTTCAGCGTTTATATCAACAAGTTAAACAAGAACAAACACTCATCACTATTGCTCATGATGGTACACGTTTACAACCTCTTTATACTTTATTACACCGCTCATTATTGCCTAACTTAGAAGACTATCTCAATAACAATAATCAGCAAGTAACTCAATGGATGATGCAACAAAATCCTACAGTCACTGATTTTTCAAAAAATGCGAAGGATTTTAGGAATATTAATTATTTAGATGATTTATTTAGTAGGGTAAAGAGAAATACTACCCTTATAGCCACTATATCACACTGAATATATACATAGTAAAATTTAAAGTTTAAAAACATGCTAATAAAACATATTGTTCTTAAATATATTTGAGAGTAAACGTAAAGAAACTCCCACTATCCCAACAAATAACACCAGTAATATTATTCCCCATTGTGATAATGTTGGTATTTGTATTGCCTTTGATTCAGGTTCGATTGGTTTGTGGATTTTATATTGCGTGGTATCTGCAATTTTGGGGGTATCGGGGTTGTCACTTAATATTTCTATCTGTTCATCACCCCATAAGCTACGAGCTTGGCTGGTGATAATATCGCCGACTTTGGCATCGGGTGCGGATGTTTGGAAGCGGATAATAACTTTATTGTTGGCATCCTCGGTTGTTCGGGCAAAGTCCGGGGCTATTTTGCCTTTCCAAATGATTCTTGCAGGGTGATCCGCTCCAATGGTTTCTAATGTGCAAATATCGGTTATTGACTCCCCTTGAGCTTCACAATAAACACCTGATTCACTGACAAAATCTCCTGTTTTAAGTGGCTCGAATAGGGTATGCTCAGGGATATTATCGAAAATACCCACTGCAATATTTTGTTTGTTTACATTATTCACTAGCTCCAGCGTCCAAAGCATTCCTTTGCCGCCTCTTGGTAAAACGGTTTTATGCACAATCGGTGGAGCAAGGATTAGCTCGGCTTTGCTAGTCGCTGTCTGCTGAATGGCTTTTTTGGTGAGTGCCAAGCCTTGTTTATCCAACAAACTGACTTCAACAGTAAATTTTGCATCCAGTGAGTCTTCTAATAGATATTCATAGTAATACGTTAAGCTGGCATAAGGTGTAATAAATTTAACAGGTTTATCACTAAGTATATTGAAATCCGTATGAATCAATTCAGGCTTGATGCCGTGTAGTGTAATATTGCTGAGTGTAAATTTTGTTAAATTATTGATTTTAAGACAAAAGGTAATCGCTTCTTTGCGATCTTTATCTTCATCAATCAATTTAAGTGAAGGCTGAGCCAAGTCAGTATTGCACCCTGTCCCGTCGTTATGCCCTTGATATGCCATCACCTTAAATTTAATCGGAGATTGTTCAGCCTGAGGTTTCTCAACAGCCAGAACATTTGCCGAAATCATTAGGATAAATAAACAAATAATGTAGAGCAACTTAAGCATATTTAGAATTATTTTTTTGCAAGCAGTGAATACCTAATTATAAGGCAACTATCAAACCCAAAGCTGAATAATTTACCCCATTAGGGTATTTACCCCTGTACAAAAGCTCCCCATAATAGCCACATTCAGGTTAAGACAAGGGCTATTATGTTACGTCGATTGGGCTTATTTTTTATTGCATTATGGCTGACGGCTTGTGGTGATGCAGGCAATCAAACATCTTCTATTGACCCACTTGCTACTACTGCTAAACTAGCTAAACGTTATTCACAGGATGAAATACTGCAACGTGTACCTGAATTAAAACAATATTGGCAACGAGTGGATGCTGCCTTAGCGAATAATAATGGCATTGTCACCTTACAAAATATCTCAGAAAAAGCGGCAAAAGCTCAGGAAATTGCCTTAGCCAATCCACAATTTACACAATACACCCACCACCCCAAAACGCAGCAAGTGTTACGCAATGAGATTATGACCATCCGCCCAGTTATCGCCGAAGATTGGCAAGGGAAAAGTCATCATTGTGATACAAGTCACTGCTATCGTGTTGAGATGTATAATTTTTTCTACAATAACTCGACCATTGCCTATGTGGATATTGATACTGAACAAGTGCTGGAAATCAATCGACACAGCAACGCTCAACCTGATTTAAACAAGGATTTAGTTAATATCGCCAAAAAAATCGCTAACACCTCCCCTGAAGTTAAAGCGGCATTAGGTGAAAAAATCAAACTACCTGATCCTGTAATGGCTCCTATTAAAACCGCACTTAAAAATAGCCGCTGCGAACGCTCACACCACCTTTGCGTGGCTCCGACTTATTTGGTTAAAGATAAAGCACTCTGGGCAATTGTCGATTTAACCGAAGGGCGTTTGGTCGGAACCCGCTGGACAGAACTCGGTGAAAGTGGTCCTCCGATTACCGTTAGCGAGCGTAGCCTCGAGAATGAATTTGTGTTTCATAATTACTGCGAAACACCGCACTACCTCAACCGTGGTGATTGGACAATGGATTACGTCATCACAGGCTCTGATGGCTTGCAAATCAGCAAAGTAAAATACAAAGGTCAGCAAGTAATTCGCAATGCAAAACTGCTAGATTGGCATGTCAGCTACTCCTCCCGCGAAGGTTTTGGTTATAGCGATGCGATTGGCTGTCCTTTGTTTAGCTCAGCCGTGGTAATTGCCTATAATGCCCCACAAACTGAAGCAATTATTAAAGACGGCAAAGAAATTGGCTTTGCTCTTATTCAAGACTTCCGCCAACCGCCTTGGCCAACGCCTTGTAATTATCGCTATGTGCAACGCTATGAATTTTACAACGACGGACGGTTTCGCGTTGCCGCCGCCGATTATGGTCGTGGCTGTGGTACAGATGGCACTTACCGTCCCGTAATTCGTATTGATGTTGATGCAGAAGGTGACCAACAGCCTGAAGAATTAGCCATTTGGCAAGGCGAGCAATGGCAAACCATCAAAAAAGAACAATGGCAAACGCCCGAGCAAGCAAAATTCACCCCAGAAGGCTATCAATATCGCCTAACAGGTAAGCACGGCAAAGGCTTTTATATCGAACCCGCACGCGGACAATTCGACGATGGCGGACGCGGCGACAATGCCTTCACCTATGTAACCGCCTATCACCCCGACAAAGACGAAGGCGAAAAAGGCATGGTGACATTAGGCTCTTGCTGCAATACCGACTACCGCCAAGGTCCCGAAGAATTTATGCAACCAGCGGAAGATTTAAGCAATAAAAACCTCGTATTCTGGTATGTACCACAACTTAAAAATGACGGCAACAAAGGCAGCGAATACTGCTGGGCAGATACCCGAGTCGAAAACGGCTTGCCTAAAATTAAGGTCTGGCCTTGTTATGCGGGACCGATGTTTGTACCAATTGATAAGGGTGGGAAATAAATAATAATTTATATAGGAGTCATTATTGGATGAATGCTTGAATAAATGGATTTTTGTAAGTTATTACTCGGCGGGTACTTAGTCGATTGCTATGAAATATACTGACTAAGTCGTATAAGGCTTGGTCGAAATTATCATTTATTACAATGTAATTAAACTGTTTGCATTGTTGTATATCAGAGGCTGCTTCTTGTAAGCGTTGTTGGATTACTTCATCACTGTCGGTTGAGCGATTTTGTAGGCGGTTTTCAAGTTCTGTATGCGAAGGGGGGAGTATAAAAATACTGATAACATCAGCAAATTTTTCTCGAATTTGTGCCGCACCTTGCCAGTCGATTTCAAGGATAACATCATCGCCTTTATCCAATAATTCTCTAACCGTTGATTGGGATGTGCCGTAATAATTACCAAAAACATTGGCATATTCTAAAAATTCATTATCAGCAATTTGTTGTTTAAATTGTTTCATATCCACAAAATAATAATGCTTACCATGTTCTTCACCTTTACGAGCTGGACGTGTTGTGTGAGAAATTGACAGGCTAATATCTGATAATTCATTTAATAAAGCGTGTACCAGGCTGGTTTTTCCTGCTCCGGATGGTGCGGAAATAACATATAATTGACCTTTCATCGTTTTATCCTTAAAACTTACTTTACAATTCGTAAATAAATTTAAAAAAATACCATCATTGTTAAAAGAGGTACTATAGTTCAATTAAGCAATAAAGACTATTGAGGTTAAATATGCTACAGGTTATTCCTATTCCTGCATTTACAGATAATTATATTTGGTTATTGACCAATGAGGAACGAAAGCAGGCGGCTATTGTTGACCCTGGGGATGCTGCTCCTGTTATTGCGGAGTTAGAAAATAGGGGGATGGAGCTAGAGGCAATATTGATTACACATCACCATAGTGATCATATTGGGGGTATTGCAGACTTGGTAAAACGTTATCCTAATATACCTGTTTATGGTCCTGCTCAAGAGTTTATTCCCCATATTACACAAGCCTTAGACGAAACCAAAACGGTTCACCTCGATAAATTAAATTTAGATCTCAAAGTGCTTGATGTGCCAGGGCATACTGCAGGGCATATTGCCTATTATTGTGATAGTGAAAAAGAAAAAAGTTTATTTTGTGGTGACACCTTATTTGCTAATGGTTGTGGTCGGGTATTTGATGGTACGATGGAAGATTTATATTGCTCTTTGAATAAAATTGCTAAACTGCCTGTTGAAACTCGACTTTATTGTGCTCATGAATATACCTTGGATAATATTGGCTTTGCTAAATGGGTTGAACCTGACAACCAAGATTTAATTGAAAGACAAGAGCAATGTTGGGAGTTACTTGATAGCGGGCGACCTACTGTACCTTCAACTTTAGAAATGGAGTTTAGGACAAATCCTTTTTTGCGTACTCATTTACCTGAGGTGATTGTAAAAGCAGAGGAAATTGCAGGGCGAGAAACATATACACCATTAGATGTTTTTACAGTGTTAAGAATCTGGAAAGATACAGAATATGATTAATTTGTTATCATATTATTTATCAATGAGATACGATGTATAGTTAAATCTTTGTTACAAATATAAGCTTGTGTATAAGATTATGGTAATATATATTGCATTTACTGTATGTGGGCTGTATTAGGTTAAAGTCCCATATATAGTTTCCTCCTAGCTTCAGGTTTGCTTTAGGTAATATTATTCTATTTGATATTTACCTAGGTAAACCTGTTTTTTTAATCTAGATCTATATGGATAATTCTACATACTGTGCAGATTTAATCCCATCTAATGTCCATGATCCCACGCGATAGCGAATGAGTCGCAGCGTTGGGTAGCCAATTGCTGCTGTCATTCTTCTTATTTGTCGATTTCTTCCTTCTTTTATTGTGATTTCAATCCATGAATCAGGAATAGTTTTACGCTGTCGGATTGGTGGATTGCGTTCCCACAATATTGCAGGCTCAGTAATCGCTTTGACTTTTGCAGGGCGAGTCATGCCATCTTTTAATTCAATACCATCGCGTAATTTTTGTAGCTGCTTTTCGGTAGGAATACCTTCAACCTGCACCCAATAAGTTTTGCTCATTTTCTGTTTGGGGTTGGCGATTTTATGTTGCAGGCGACCATCATCAGTGAGTAGCAATAAGCCCTCACTATCACGGTCAAGTCGCCCTGCAGGATAAACATTCGGGATAGGGATATATTTTTTAAGGGTTTCTACTTGCTTGTTGCTATTAGAATTTTCAGTAAATTGGCTTAAAACATTAAAAGGCTTGTTAAATAAAATCAGTTTTGCCATTGCTGCTTATACTTTAACTGCATAGGGATCGAGAATAATAATCTCTCCTGTTTTTTCTCGCACCATTAAATTATCTGCATGTAAATCCCAAGCAATGTAATCCTCATATTCGCGGTAATAACGGCAAAGGTCAGAAATGTCTTCAGCGAGCGAAGAACCATATCGTTGACCAATTTCCTCAAAAGCATTCATTTTTTTCTCAATACTTTGTAGCTCTAGATTTTGTGTATTGTTGTTGAAGAATTCTTCATCCTTCTTATCCAAATGGACTAATTTTTCCATAATATAGATATAACGATAGTCGGTTTCTTCATCACGAAACAACTCTTCACCCTGCGATACTTCAACAGGATTACAGTCTTCATCTAATACGCCAATACGGTCAATTTGGGGGATATGGGTTAAATGGTATTTTTGTAGGGCATCGCAGAAATATTCTAAACCTAGACCACGTTTTTCTAATAAGACATGCTCATCATCATAGGCATAAACATTCGTCAAAAATGTCTCCATACATTTATCACAAATGATTTGCTCAAATTCGCCTCGGCAAAACTTTTCTAAAATAAATTTTTTATCCATGATGACGCTTACTCACTAAAGGGTTTGGTTGGGGAAGTCCTTTGGGCTATGCTAATATTAGCATAGTTTAATATTATTAATTGTTATCATATCTAATGTCATGTAAATTTTTTATAACAAAGTGCAATTAAGGGCTTAATTACCGACTATCGGTAGTTAAACAAATAATAACGTAATATTGATAAAATAGACGCTATAAGCTTATTTTTGCTTTTGTGCCTTGAGGAAAAATCTCACCAAT
>JALWYT010000137.1:0-13343 GCA_026992705.1 Thiotrichaceae bacterium | reverse complement strand
GGAAGCTCTGATCAAGTCATGAGCGGTTTTCTCGATGCTAAAATCGCCCAGTTTTTGCCTAAAAATCTCACCAATAGAGCGACTATTAGTTCGATTTTTATACAAAAACTAAACGATTTTATCTATCGAGAAATTCCGCCCGACTTAATCAGAGGTTCCTTGAGCAAAATCAAAGGGTGTAGTAATTATTTGATAATTGCAGATCTGCCGCTTGTTACGTCTAAATAATAAAAATAGAGGCTGTGCAAGCTGGTAAGTGATTGATTATTCGGGCTTAGGCAGCAGGGATGCTGCCTTAGAGCTTACATGGACGTATTTACAGCGTCCCGAATAATCAATTACTTACCAGCTTGCTACAGAGTAGTTACAAAATAACAACACAATAAATATACCATGACATTTAAAGACTACCTTAAAATACTTGTCCACAAAGACGGTTCTGATCTCTATTTAACCTGTGATGCTCCGCCAGCGGCTAAATTTCAAGGGGCGTTGCGAGCGATTGATAAAAAGAAGCTAACAGCCGAAGAGCTAAAGCAAATTGCTTATGATTTGATGGATGATGAACAACGTCAGCAATTTGAAAGCAAGCCTGAAATGAATCTCGCTATTAGCGAAGAAGGCATTGGTCGCTTCCGCGTTAATATTTTTCGACAGCGTAATGCGATTGCAATGGTTATTCGTAATATCAAAGTTGATATTCCTGATGCTGATGCCTTAGGCTTGCCGCCTCAGCTTAAAAAACTCATTATGGAAAAGCGAGGCTTGATATTATTTGTTGGCAGCACAGGTTCAGGCAAATCGACCTCATTAGCGGCATTGATTGACTACCGCAATCGCCATTCTTCGGGGCATATTATTACTATTGAAGACCCCATTGAGTATGTTCATCCACATAAAAAATGTATTGTCAGCCAGCGTGAAGTTGGGGTTGATACAGATAGCTATCAAGATGCTTTGGAAAACACGCTACGCCAAGCTCCTGATGTTATTTTAATCGGCGAAATCCGTACCCGTGAGACAATGGAACATGCTTTAGCCTTTGCAGAAACGGGGCATTTATGCTTATCAACGCTCCATGCAAATAATGCCAATCAAGCCTTGGATCGCATTATTAACTTCTTCCCTGAAGAGCGTCGCCCGCAGTTATTAATGGATTTATCAATCAACCTCAAGGGCTTTATTTCGCAACGCCTTATTCCTACGACTGATGGCAAACGTACCGCAGCAATTGAAATTTTATTAGGCACACAGACTATTTCTGATTTAATCCAGAAAGGCGATATTCACGGCATTAAGGAAGCAATGGAAAAGTCTGAAGAGTTGGGTATGCAGACCTTTGATAGCCATTTATTCAGGCTATACAAAGAAGGTAAAATCTCTATTACCGAAGCATTGAAAAATTCAGATTCACCCAATAATTTGCAACTACGAATTAAGCTAGATAAAGATGGAGCCATGCACGCAAACACAGCGGCAGAAGAAAAATCAGAGGATGATTTTATTGCAAATCTTGCTTTAGAACCCATACAGGAAAGTGAAGAAGAAAGCGAGCAAGAAGCCGCTGTTTAGGCTAAAATCCAAGAGCCTTTATTTGTGGCTACTTTGCATAATATGTGGTGAAGCTGGTAAGTGATTGATTATTCGGGCTTTGGCAGCAAGGATGCTGCCTAAGAGCTTACAGGGATGTATTTACAGCGTCCTGAATAATCAATCACTTACCAGCTTCTATATGTTATGCAGAGTTATTATCTTTATTTTAGCAAGCTGATTCTCCCCAAAATGAAAAAATTACAACATACCCCCATGATGCAGCAATACTTGAAAATCAAGGCAGAGCATCCTGATATTTTGCTGTTTTATCGCATGGGGGATTTTTATGAGCTATTTTTCGACGATGCCAAAAAAGCAGCCCAGCTATTAGATATTACCCTCACCGCACGCGGCAAAAGTGCAGGGGAGGCAATTCCAATGGCAGGTGTGCCTTACCATGCGGCAGAGCAATACCTTTCTCGTCTGTTAAAAATGGGCGAATCCGTTGCGATTTGCGAGCAAGTAGGCGACCCCGCAAAATCAAAAGGTCCAGTTAAACGCGAAGTCGCTCGCATACTCACACCGGGTACAGTAACCGATGAGTTTTTATTGGAGGAACGAAAAGATAATTTATTGGTTGCTATCAGTCAGTTATCAAAGAAGGCTAAAGTCATTTATGGGATTGCCGCAATTGATCTCAGCAGTGGACGATTTACCGTGCAGGAAGTGGCATCAGACAGTGAATTATGCAATGAAATAGGGCGGTTAAACCCCAATGAAATTTTATGTTGTGATAATCAAAAATTACCGCTAGCCGATGACTATGCCTTAACCTATCGCCCTGAATGGCATTTTGACCAAGAAACGGCGGAACATCTACTCCACAAACAACTACAAACGCAAAGTCTCTCAGGCTTTGGCTGTGATGGAATGAATGCCGCGATTATTGCCGCAGGTGTGTTACTGCAATATGTCAATGAAACCCAACGCACCGCCTTGCCTCATATCACCCGCCTGCAAGTCGAAAGCAGTGATGATGGCATTATTTTAGACACTGCAAGCCGTCGCAATCTCGAACTAGAAGATAGCCTATTGGGTGAGCATAAAAATACGCTGGTTTCTGTTATCGACAAAACCATTACCAGCATGGGCAGCCGTTTACTGCGTCGTTGGCTCAATAAACCGCTGAAAGATCAAGCAGTGCTACGCAATCGTCATCAATCTGTCGAGGCTTTTCAACACCATTACGAACCTTTGCGGGAAACATTGCGACAAATGGGCGATATTGAACGCATCGCTGCCCGTATTGCACTCGGCTCAGCCAGACCGCGTGATTTATCGACTTTAAGAGATTCGATTAAAATTATCCCGCAACTACATGAAATATTAGCAAATATACAGCAACCCTATATTCAACAACTACAAAATGTCGCCGATTGCCATAGCGAAGTTTTAGCACTACTAGAATCCGCAATTATTGAAAACCCACCGGTTGTTATACGCGATGGCGGTGTGATTGCCGATGGTTATGATGCAGAGCTTGATGAATTACGCAATCTAAGCAATAATTCCGATCAATATTTACTCGAC
Organism: Thiotrichaceae bacterium; assembly: GCA_026992705.1. Classification (GTDB taxonomy): domain Bacteria; phylum Pseudomonadota; class Gammaproteobacteria; order Thiotrichales; family Thiotrichaceae; genus S015-18. The sequence continues at coordinate 10,220 of JALWYT010000137.1, read as the reverse complement.
TTAGAAACCCGCGAAAAGCAACGCACAGGCATAGCCAATCTTAAAGTGGCATATAATCGGGTGCATGGTTTTTATATTGAAATCCCACGCACACATTCTGACGATGTTCCCGCTGATTATATTCGGAGACAAACACTCAAGGCGGTTGAGCGATTTATTCTCCCAGAGCTGAAAAAGTTTGAAGACAAAGTGCTATCAGCACGCGAAAAATCATTAGCCAAAGAAAAGCTATTGTACGAAGACTTATTGCGTAAGCTAGGGCAAGATGTCGAAGCCCTGCGGCAAACCGCTCAAGCCATCGCTGAGATTGATGTACTGGTTAATTTTGCCGAGCGCGCAGTATTACTCAATTACTGTGCCCCCGAATTAAGCGATAAAACAGGCATTCATATCATCGCAGGGCGACATCCTGTCGTCGAGCAAACACTCGATGAACCCTTTGTCCCCAACGACTTAATCATGAATCAGCAACGCCGTATGCTGATGATTACAGGGCCGAATATGGGCGGTAAATCAACCTATATGCGGCAAATTGCCCTCATTGTCCTTATGGCACACATCGGCAGCTATGTCCCCGCACAATCCGCTGTGATAGGTCCCATTGACCGAATTTTCACCCGCATTGGTGCTCACGACGACCTCAGCACAGGACGCTCAACCTTTATGGTCGAAATGACCGAAGCCGCCAATATCCTCAACAACGCCACCAGCAACAGCCTAGTGCTAATGGACGAAATAGGGCGGGGAACCAGCACTTTCGATGGCTTATCGCTCGCTTGGGCATTTGCCGAACACCTAGCCAAAGCCAAACAAGCCTACACCCTATTCGCTACCCACTATTTTGAATTGACCCTACTCGCCAAACAGATAAGCACGATTGTCAACGTACATATCGACGCTATCGAATACGGAGAAAAAATAGTCTTCCTACACGCCGTAAAAGACGGCCCCGCAAACCAAAGCTACGGGTTACAAGTCGCACAACTCGCAGGCGTCCCCAAAAGCATCGTCCAAAAAGCCCGAAAAAAACTACAAGAGCTCGAAACCGACAAACAAGCCCACAGCATACAAGAAGGTGAAACTTTGCCCCTAGGCTTAGGTTTTAACAAACCTAAAGTCGATGAAACCGCCGAAAAAATCAAAGAAGTACTAGAATCCATTGACCCCGATGACCTAACACCTAAAGAAGCCTTAGAGGTTTTGTATTATTTAAAAGAACTATGATTGTAATATTGAACTTTCATAAAGAATATTAATCAGAGGAAGTTAAATATCAGAAATTAAAATTTTTTTGGGCAAACTAATCGGGCTATATTTATGAAAAAATTACTCTTTCTTTTTGCACTGATTTTATCTTTAGCAGGCTGTTCAAATAATACAGTAAAGAAGCCTGATGATATTGGGACGATTGTACCTGTTGAGGATTTGTCGTGGATTGCACATAAAGTATTTATGAATGAAACGAGTGGGGATTACGATAAATTAGTATTCTGGAGTCCACATGAGGAATTTTTGTCATTAGGAATTGCTCATTTTATTTGGTACCCAGAAGGACGGTCAGCAGCCTTTACCGAAACGTTTCCTGATTTACTGGATTATTTTAAAACAGTGAATGAACCTCTACCAGAATGGTTAGCAACACGTACAGAGCGGGGAGCACCTTGGCGGTATCGTGATGAATTTATGCGTGATCAGTATTCTCCACAAGTCAAAGAATTGCGTGATTTAATGGCACGTACCATGAATCTTCAAGCAAATTTTATGGCTCAGCGTTTGCGTAAAGCATTGCCAGAAATTGCCAGCCATATAAATGATTATGACCGAGAGAAAGTTATTGCCCGTTATCGTGCCATTGAGCAAACCGATAAAGGTTTATACCCCTTACTTGATTATGTGAATTTCAAAGGTGAGGGCACTTCTCCTGCAGAGCGTTATCAGGGTGTGGGTTGGGGACTGTTACAAGTCTTACAAGAAATGCCAGATGTAAACCCAGGTCCTCAGGCATTAGATGAATTTGCAAATGCTGCTGTAATAGTCTTGAAGCGTCGTGTACGAAATTCACCGCCAGGTCATCATGAAAATCGTTGGTTAGCAGGATGGATGCATCGTATTAACAGTTATCGCCCAGAACAACTTTGGGCAGTAAGGTAACCATTACATGGTTGTTCTAGTTTAAGTACCCCTGAGAATTCCTTAGTAACCAGGGAGGGGAACTTTACCCCTAGTATAGAGATACATTGGTAATTCCTATGCGGTTATCTGGAAGCTTGTATATTTCATTTAAAGTCTTTATTGTTGATTTAAAGATGCTAATGTTCCATCTTCAATAATTGGAGCTTCATCAAATGATCCACCTTCAAGGATTTCTTTTTCGGTTGCATCTCGTACCGTTAGAACTTCTAGCTTGAAGATTACTTTTCTACCACAAAGTGGGTTGTTACCATCTATAGTAATCGTTTTGTCATCAAGTCGAGTGACAATGAAATTTTTAATATCACCTTTTTCATTTTCCATTGAAATGGTCATGCCGAGTTCACGATACTCTTCTGGAACATTTTCAATATTATCGGTGAATACTAAAGATTCATCTCTAGGACCGTAAAGATCATTGCAGTCAATGGGAACCTCAATAATGTCACCTGCGGCATGTCCTTCTAACACACGGCTTATTTCAGGTGATAAAATCTCATTAACACCATGAATATAAGGAAGTGGATATTCAATGGCGATAAGGGCTTCATTTGTCTTTTCATCGACCACTTGATACTTTAATTCTACATATTTGTTGTCTGCGATTACGTCTTTCATAGTGCTCATTACATTAGGGAAATAGGAATAAATTTAGTAGCCTACATGAAGCTTTGTGTAATGCGGGGAAAATTGCACTAAGCAAGAGGGCAATATTAATTACTGTGAAATTCCCTGTATTATGCAGGCTACGAATGATTGAATTATTTTAGAATAAAGAAACACTAAATATCTTTACTTGCCCGTCTTCGATACCGAGTACCATTCTACCTAGCCATTCACCTTCTTTTTTCTTATGACGTTGTTTAAATAGCACAGTAACATAATCACCACGTCTTATAGTTCCTAATACATCATAGTCTTTTGATAGATTTTGAGCTAAATCACTGCGAGCAAACTGTTTACCAATTTCCATTTCATTTGCACCTTCTCGTAGAGATCGAGAAAAGTTTTTAACAAACATTAGGTAATTTTTATTGTTTGAGTATTTGATGAGCTCTTCCCACCAAGGTTTTGCAATCTCATACAGTTCTTCGTCGGTTTTCTTAGTAATATCTGTCATAATCTACTTCCATTATTATATTAGGGGCTTATATAAATACTCAAATGATTACAATTAAATATTTAGACAAACTTCCAATCAAATTATGTAAAGACAAAAGGCCAATAAAAATTATTGGCCTTTTGTTTCTCTGTTTTTTTCGATATTACTCGCTGCAATCAAGTACTACTACAACGAGTAATCAAGCCAGCAAATCAAGTTATGCTGCTGCCTCTTCTTCATCATCAACAATGTGATAAAGAGGTGCTTTTTCCATAGTATACTCACCCGTTTCAGGATCACGACGAGAAACTGTTAATACATGCCAGTTTTCATCGTCAAGCTTCAACTTGTCACCACGGTAGTAATAACCAGGCCAACGAGTTTCTTCACGGAATAGTGTGTGTTGCATGACTGACTCAGAAGTTAATATACGATGCTTTAGTTCCCATGCACGAAGTAATTCGTGAATGTCTTCAGCAGCGATACCATTTTCCCAGTCTTCATTTAAAATGGCTAATTTCTTAAGACCGATCTTAAGTAATTTGTCGTTAGTCATGTAGTTTACAGTTACACCACCTGCGTACTCATCCATTAACTTTTGTAGGCGATCTAAGCCTTGACGTGGGTTAATGTAGTGAGGGTTAACAGTACCTGCAGTGATAGCATTACGATAAACTCTATAAGTTTCCATTGGCTTATAAATCTGTTCTCTACGCTTTTCAATTTGAGCTTGAGAAACTGAAATGCCATCCGCTTTGCCGTCATTGATGTACTGAACAGCTGCTTTCGCTGCTAAACGACCTTCTGTAAATGAACCAGATGAGAATGCGTGAGGTGTACCACCTACTGCGTCACCACAACCGAATAGCCCCTCAACTGTTGTCATACGGTTATAGCCCCAGAAGTATTCTTTTGGTGAAACATCTTCAGGACCAGAGCACCATGCACCACAACCTGTTGCATGTGAACCCATTACATAAGGTTCAGATGTTGTTAATTCAGGGTTTTCATACTTAGGGTCAACATCAGTTGCAGCCCAAAGTACTGCCTGACCAACTGTCATACCTAAGAAGTTGTGCCATCCGATTTCTTCCAAGTGTGGGTCTTGGAATGCTTCCATTGTTACCATGTGGATAGGACCACGACCTGCATTTACCTCATTGATAAGTGCATGGTTACGTAAACAAGTTGGAATTGGACGATGTGTTCTGTGAGAAGCTTCAGGGTCAAGGTACTCTTTACCTACCATCTTTTGTAGCTCAGGGAACCACTTAGACTCATACTCTTCGCCATAAGCGTTTTGAGTGTAAGTTTTCAAGTGCAGGAAGTAAGCACCAACAGGTCCATAACCATCTTTGAAACGTGCAAGAACGATACGGTTTTCCATCTGTGTCATTTTCGCACCTGCTTCGATCAATAGACCATAAGCAGAACCTGATGACCAAGGTGCATACCATACACGACCTGCACCTTCACCGACTGAACGTGGCTTATAGATGTTAGACGCACCACCAGCACCGACGATTACAGTTTTAGACTTGAATACATGGTAGTTACCAGTACGTACATTAAAACCTACAGCACCTGCAACACGGTTTTTATTGTTCTCATCCATTAATAAGTGAGTCACACAAATTCGGTTAAATACTTTATCTGCAGATTTTTTCGCTGCTTCTGCAACGATAGGCTTGTATGACTCACCGTGAATCATGATCTGCCAACGACCTTCACGCTGATAGGTGCCAGTCTTCTTATTACGCATAATAGGAAGACCCCATTCTTCAAACTGGTGAACAGCCGAGTCAACGTGACGTGCCATATCAAATAATAAGTCTTCACGAACCATACCCATTAAGTCGATACGAGCATAACGAACGTGATCTTCTGGGTTGTTTTCACCGAAACGTGTACCCATATAACAGTTAATTGCGTAAAGACCCTGTGCAACTGCACCAGAACGGTCAATATTTGCTTTTTCAGCAATAACAATCTTCTTGTCTTGACCCCAGTATCTAGCTTCAAAAGCGGCACCTGTACCACCTAGGCCAGCACCAACAACTAAGACATCAATATTGTCTTCAACAATAGTTTCGTAACCCATTAGTAGTACACTCCCTCTTTCATTGATAAGCCATTAGACTCTAGTGTATGTAGCCCACCATCATCTAGGCGAATATATTTTGGTTCATTGAAAAGCAGATGACTATTGCGCATTGAGTCATCAGGTGCTGGCTGTTCTTTAAGATTGGGAATATGTTTACCCCAAGGCTTAGTCGTAATAGGTGCAAGTAGATCCCAGTCTTTTTTACCATTACGAAAGATGATACGCCATGCGATAACACCTTTTTCTTCATCACGACGTACACGTACGGAGTGCCCAAGTGGTGCAAAGTCTGCATAACCACGAACATCAATTGCATTGTGTGGGCACGCTTTTACACAGGAATAACATTCCCAACACATATTAGGTTCGATGTTATAAGCACGTCGAGTTACTTTATCGATGTGCATAATATCTGAAGGACAAATATCAACACAGTCCCCGCAACCATCGCAACGGGTCATATATACAAATGTAGGCATAATTAAATCCTCTTTAGCTTATATGCTTAAAAAATTAGTAGTGGCGAGGTTTTTCGCGTTTAATTCCAAGACCCATGTTTTGTGGGTTCTTGCCCATATACTCAGGAATATCAGGGAATCTTTCATGAGTTTCTGCACTAGCAAGATCAGGAATGTCAGGTAATTTTTCACGTGCACCTTCTGCAAAACTAACCTTCTTTTGATAAGCAGCAAATGGCTTAAAGAACATATGAGCAAACTTAGACCAAAAAACAGTACCAAATAAAATAGTGCTAGCAAGAATGAATAGACCGAAGAAGAATAGTGAGCCAGTGAATGACCAAATTAATGCAAAAGTTGACATTGCAAGTAATGATAGGATAAACACATCTCTACGATATTCAATTTGGTACCATTTTTGACCTTCTGCCGATACATCTGCACGGATACCAAACCAGAACCAGTATCCACCTGCTGCAAGACTTAACGCACCGAGATGCCATAATAGTGCCCAAAAACCACCAGCATCAGTAAACATTAAGATAACCGTAGTAATAACGAATATAATAAAGCCATACATAGTCATTAAGTGAGAGATACGACGTTGCTGGTTTGAGAACTCGGAAGATGTTAACACTTCATTAGTAATTGTTTTAACTAGTAATGAGCTTTTCTCTCCAGAGCTAATTGGTGTTTTTGCAAGCTTAGACATAGCCTCTGCATGTGAATCAAAATAAATTTTACTCTTTTTGTGGCGAACGTCTAAAAGAACGCCTACTACAACGAGAACGAACATCGCAATGACGTAAAAAGTCATTTCCGATGAGGAAACCACCGATTGATTGACTAATTCGGTGAAGGGATTGGTAGTGATCATACTCGAAAACTCCTGGCTAATTAGGTATATTAAACTTTCCTAAAATATAGATAAAAAATTGAACTAAAATTTGCGATGCTATATTTAGCACCATAGAGGACATAATACAATACCACTAGCAAAGTATTATCTATATATACATATAAATTTTTTCTATGCCAAAATATTGCCATGCTCAAAAATAACCTTAATTGACATTGGCTAGTTATTAAAGAGCGGCTACCCTCTGCATATTTAGCAAGCAATTGTGATTGATTGCTAGTAAAGACTCAAGCAAAGATTATAACAATATTAAAGAAAACTGATATATTCAAACAGCTATATCTATTTATGGATTTAAGAGATAGCTTCATACCACAAAAAACAAATATTTGTTCTTGCTTGTCATGCTTCCTATTGATTATGATCAAGCCGCTATACAAATAGACAAGCATATAAGCTTGATTAATCTATGTATACGTAACTATGTATTCGTAAAAATTGATGAAAAATTAAAAATATATAAGGAGAGAAAACATGCCAGAGTTATTTTCAGCTGAGTGGATGAATGAACTTAAAGAGCAATGGAATAACGAGCCTGAAGTAAAAGATAAATTGGCTGCTATCGGTTTTAGTTCCATTATTACTTGTGGGTTTAAAGGTGAAGATAAACCTGTAGGAGTTTTTGTTGTAGAAAACGGTGAATGCGTTCGTGCTGGTAGCTATAATGGCGAAGAACCAGACTGGGATATGCGTGCTGACCGTAAAAATTGGATGAAATGGGTCAAAAAGCCACTCGGTATGACGGGTATGGGCATGGCTTATGCAACAGGCAAATTAAAATTTGAAAAAGGAGATTATGCTCAAATGATAAAAACTCCAGCAATGGCAGGACCTTTTGTAAAAAGCTTTGCATTGATGACAAAGATTAATACTGAATAGGTATGTATATAGAAATTAGCATTTTATAGAACTGTACTTAAGTCGGAATAAAACATATTCTATTCCGACTTTATTTTTTAAGGGGTTTCTAGTTTAAAACATATTTTAGAGACTTTAGAAGCTTATATTTAACGATAGCTTCAAGGTTGTATTACTAGAACTTTCTTCAGTAAAACTTTGGAGGATGAGATATGGGTATGATTCGTAATTTACTTGCTATTATTGGGCTTATCGCATTGATTGGTAGCGGTTATGCCTACATTAAATTTGGATCACAAATGGCTAATTTCAAAGGTATGGATATGCAAGCAGAAATGGCTGCACTTAATGAGCTTGATCCAAAAGCTAAAGATGTTTATAAGGCAATGTGGGAGGATTTAAAGAAATATGGTAATTCAGCTGATGCGACTGTATGGAAAGTACCACTTGAGGAAGGTGTATCACCTAGTGATGCAGAAGATGCTATGAAATCTGTTGCTAATGAGCTTAATATGAAAGCAGTAGGTGAATTACCACTCTCTGATCAAGTAAAATTAATGACGGGTAATGAACAACGTCTATTAAAAATTTATCAATTTTGTGATCCGCTTATTGCAATGACTATGGTCGACTATAGTGATGCATTTTCAGCATATTTGCCTTGTCGTATATCAATGGTAGAAGGTAAAGATGGAAAAGTTGCACTTTATGCACTCAATATGGATATGATGATTTATGGGGGGAAGCCGTTACCTCCAGAATTATTTAAAGCAGCAACAGGTGTTAAAGACAAAATTCAAGAAATTATGAAACGTGCAGCAGAAGGTGATTTCTAAAAACGTAAAGAAGCTCTGATTAATGAATAATTTTATTAATCAGAGCTTCCTTCTTATCAGAGCGCTTTAATTCAATGAAAACATTCCAAAAAGACTTTCTCGACTTTGCCATTCAACAAGGTGTGCTTAAATTCGGTGAATTTACTCTAAAATCTGGACGCATTAGCCCCTATTTTTTTAATGCTGGCTTATTTCAAACAGGTTCAGCTCTTTCTAAATTAAGCCATTTTTACGCTCAAACGATTGTTGAATCTAATTTACAATTTGATATGCTGTTTGGTCCTGCATACAAGGGCATTCCATTGGTATCAACAATTGCAATGGCACTTTATGAACAACATGGCATGGATTACCCTTATGCCTTTAACAGAAAAGAAGCTAAAACGCACGGCGAAGGTGGTGATATTGTCGGTTCCCCCTTACAAGGTCGCGTATTAATTGTTGATGATGTGATTACAGCAGGTACAGCCATTCGAGAAGCCGCTGATATTATCGCTGCCCATCATGCAACATTAGTAGGTGTTGCAATATCATTAGACCGACAAGAAAAGGGGGTAGGTGAATTTTCTGCAGTACAAGAAGTACAAGAAAGTTACGATATTGAAGTTATTAATATTGTCAGCTTATCTGATATAATCAAGCATATATCTACTACGATACATAATCGTGAATTATTAGATAATGTACAGGCATATCGTGATAAATATGGTGTGTAATTTCTGCAATTCTACCATAAATTGTCATTTATCATAAAAAAATTAAATATTCCCAAAGTATAAGGCTATACTAATATCGTAAAATCATAGTAACTATTCAGAACAATAAGTAATATAGCCCACCAGCTTTTATATAAATTACGCTAAGTCGTTACCAATTATATTAATAAAATTTGCATCATTTAATATAGCGATTACTAATGAGTAGCAACATTCACGATCTCATTTTAGATATCAGATGATCAACGGGAGAAATTGGATTATGAAACTATTTATTTTTGGAGTCATTACTGCTTGGATACTTGAATTTTTATTTTACATACTATTCATAAAGAAAAAGCCTCAGCAAATGAATAATGTAGATACAACCATACAATCCCGTACTAGTGTTGATGTTTCTGCACTTAATAATAGAGTTGAAGTACTTGAAAAAACTATTGCAACTTGTAAAGAAGAACAAGCCATTAGCCAAGCTAAACTCGCAGAATTAGAAGCTGAATTAGCCAGTAAAACATTAGCATTACAGGATGCTCTTAAACAACAAGAGGAAGCCCCGGTTGTTAAAAATATGACTAATGAATCAGGAGAAAATAATCATATTGATGACCTTACCGTTATTAGTGGCATTGGTCCTAAATTACATGAAGCACTTAATGAGTGCGGCATACATGACCTTAATCAACTTATTGCAGCCGATATTGATAAGTTAATAAGGCAACTAAAAGAAAAGGGGATTCGCTTTAGCCCAGCTAATGCACAAACGTGGATACAACAAGCAACGTTAGCTGTTCAAGATGATATGACAGGGCTGAAAGAATTACAGGAAAAACTACGAAGTTAATGAAGTATTTCATTAAAGTGCTAGGAATTACATTATCACTAAAATAAAAAAGCTCCTAGTAATCCAATCCTATCTATGAGTTAAAGAATCATTCATTCAAATAAATTTAAAAAATCACAAAAAGTGTCAGTTATCTGACATTTCTTTTTTTCTACCTTCAATAAAATTCTTTTCAGATTTATACATGGGTAAATAT
>JALWYT010000136.1:5079-6520 GCA_026992705.1 Thiotrichaceae bacterium | reverse complement strand
GAATTTTATTAATTCTCTTGACCTTAGCCACCTATTTAGCGGGTAATTTTGGCTACAATGGGTGAGAAATTATTAAAGGTATGGGAATTTAATATGACAACAAACATTCCTTGGTATCAAGCCCAGTTGGATGAGGTTGAATTATTTGAACACGCTTGGCGGCGGCAGCTTCCTTTATTGCTAAAAGGGCCGACAGGTTGTGGCAAAACTCGCTTTATTGAACACATGGCAGCTAGGCTTGGCAGACCGCTTTACACGGTTGCTTGCCACGATGATTTAACCGCTGCTGATTTAGTCGGGCGACATTTAATTGGTGATGGGGAGACCTATTGGCATGATGGTCCACTCACTCGAGCTGTTCGCGAGGGGGCTATTTGCTATTTAGATGAAGTGGTTGAAGCCCGTAAAGATACCACCGTTGTTTTGCACCCGCTTTCGGATGATCGTCGCATTTTGCCGATTGAGCGTACTGGTGAGGAGTTAAAAGCTCCGCCTGAGTTTATGCTCGTCGTTTCTTACAACCCGGGTTATCAAAACCTATTGAAAGGAATGAAACCCTCTACTCGCCAACGCTTTGTTTCAATGCAATTCCATTATCCTGAAAAAGCATTGGAGAAAACCATTGTACAAAAAGAAACAGGAATTGATGAGGCAACGGCTGAACAATTAGTTCAACTCGCCCATTCTCTGCGGATTTTAAAAGACCATGATTTAGAAGAATCCGCCTCAACCCGCTTATTGGTTTATGCTGCTTTATTGATTAAAGATGGCTTTGACCCTGTAAGAGCCTGCCGTGCTGCGATTATTGAACCGTTAAGCGACGAACCTGAAACCATTGATGCCTTAATGGAACTGGTAGAAGCCAATTTTTTATAGATGGAAGAATACGTCGGTCAATTGTGGCATCGTTTTATTACGAATGCCGCGAGCAAAGAATACCCTGATGCGGCGGTAACTCTTGACGAGGTACGGCTGACTGTAGGCGTATTATTCCGTGCTTTAGGCGGTGATGCAGGGCTGCAAATTGTTACTAGCTTAAAAACAGATTCCAAACATCGCCGTAATCTATTACAACGTATTGCCGGCACGGGAAAGCAGCTTGAACTGGCTTCACGCGATAATGACAAGCTATCGCTACCCATCCGCATTGCCATTTTCCCCGACAAATCCCTTAATCGTGATTTGTATCTATGGCTTGCCGTCTTAGCTGCACAAGAAACGCCAAACACAGGCTATTGGTTAGCCGTCAATAGCCAAAAGACCCATCAATTATTACAACACTACCCAGGTTTAGCCTCACGCTATCAGCGTTTAGTCAAAGCCCATTTGCAACAACGCCCTGATATTGACAGCTTACCCAGCAATGAAGCGGCTCGTGAACAGCAGATTCAGATGGCATTGCAACATCCAGAAGAATTTATTAATGCTCAACCATTAGAAC
>JALWYT010000136.1:0-5069 GCA_026992705.1 Thiotrichaceae bacterium | reverse complement strand
GTTATACCCTGCTCCTATGCAACAAGGTGAAATATTAAAAACCAAACCCACCGAGATAACGGAGCCTGACAATACAAATAGCAGCAAACAACAACAAGCTGATCGCAAACGCCGCAAAGCCGAGCGGACTGAAGAACCCGATGGCAAAAGCGGCTTATTAACTTTCCGCTTGGAATCTTTATTTAGCTGGAGTGAATACGCAAAAGTTGACCGCACAACAGACGACGATGATGACGAGGACGCTCTTCGCACAGCCGATGATATAGATGTCATTACGGTTGCCCATACCGACAAACGCCCGCCCTCTAAACTCAAATTTGATTTAGATTTACCCTCTGCCGCCTATGATGACATTGTACTAGGCGATGGTATTCCTCTACCCGAATGGGATTACAAAAAGCAGCAATTACAAGCAGGTCACTGCCGCTTACAAGTCATGCTAGCTCGTGATGCCAGTGATACACAACTGCCTGAAAAACTTCGCCCACATGCCCATCAATTACGCCGACAATTAGAAATCCTATGCCCCAAACGCATCTGGCTTAACCGCCAATATGAAGGCACTGAATTGGATATCGATAACTATATTTCTCAGTTAACGGAACGAAAATTAGGGCGAATGCAAAGCGAAATGGCAGTCTATCGCCGTTTTCATAACCAAGAGCGTGATTTATCGTGTCTCTTATTGGCGGATTTATCGCTATCAACCGACACATGGATTAATAACGATGCTCGTATTATCGACGTTATTCAAGATAGCTTATTCTTATTTGCCGAAGCTTTGCACAGCACACAAGACCGTTTTGCCTTGTATGGTTTTTCATCAAGGCATCGCAGCCATATTCGTTTTCATCAAATTAAAAAGTTTGATGAAAGCTATGATAATAACATTCGTGGACGCATCACCGCTTGCAAACCTGGCTATTACACCCGTATGGGAGCCGCCATTCGCTATGCCAGTCAGCTCTTAGAAAAAGAAACCGCCGAACAAAAATTACTGCTACTACTCACCGACGGCAAACCCAACGACCTCGACAAATACGAAGGACGCTACGGCATAGAAGACACCCGCATGGCACGGCTTGAAGCCAAAAAACTAGGCATCAAACCCTTCTGCGTCACCATTGACGAACAAGCCGAAGACTATCTACCCTATTTATTCGGAAAAAATGCCTACGCCTTTATCAAAAAAGCCGAAGATTTACCAAAGAAATTACCATTACTTTATGCACGCTTGACGAATAATATTTAATACTATTAAGGAAGTATAGGATACATGCAATAGAGCATGTGACTAATCAAACTTGCACATGTATCCTGATAACACTATCATATAATATTTAATGACGATAATATTGTAATGCAGTAGGTAATATTTGCTCTAATCTAGCTAAACGATGCCCTTCTGAGGGATGTGTACTTAAAAATTCAGCACTATTACCTGCTGTACCAAAAATTTGATTTGCACGTCTCCAAAATGAAATAGCCCCACGAGGATCATAGCCTGCTTTTGCCATTAATAGCATTCCTGTATGGTCTGCTTCATATTCCATTCCTCTACTATATGAATTAACAAAATAGCCTTGCCCCAATGTTCCAGCAATATCTCTTGCTAACCTACCCGTATCCGCTCCCCATCGAGAAGTAGCAAGATTACCTAGTACACTAGCTCCTACACCAACTAGTACTGAACGATTTTTTACGGTATTATCAGCATGGTGTTTCAATAAAATATGTGCAACTTCGTGACTTACAACAGCCGCTAACTCTGAATCCTTTGGAACTCGTTTTAATAATTCTTTATAAACAACTATAGTATTACCATTAACAGCCATAGCATTTACTTTATCCCTTGCATCTGCAATGACGACAGGGTAACTAAAACCATTTAATCCTGCTGCCTGTGACAAGCGACGCACTAAATTATTTACACGCTGATAGGCTGGTCCTGAAGTGGATAATGCCATCCCTTGTTTTTGACCAAGTTCTTGAATAATGACTTGTCTTGTTTCAGCAACACTAGCTTGTTGTGGTATGGCTGCAGTCGGAATAACATTAGGGTTAAAATTCTTGGTCGGTCCCGATACTGTCGTACAACCTGATAGTATACCTAAAAATAACAGTGTAACGGCAAGGTTTCGTAATCGTTCAAACATCATTATGTTCCTCAAATATAAAATCAAATTCCCCAGAACAAGCTCTCTCGCTTACGCTCGACTTTCTCATTTCACTCGAAAGCGGGGTATTAAGCGGAATTATTTTTTAATTTTTCGCCCCAAGGGGCGGGAAATAACCCCCCAAGGGATTTAAGGACTTCGATAAACGTGATACTCAGGGTAATTTACATGCAAGCTAGTAAGTGATTAATTATTAACCTCACTACTTATTAGACGGAGTAGTTAACCAGAAAGCTTAGTACATTCTAGGCTTTTCTGCACTGAGCTTAACTAATGTATCACTGATTGCGGTACTCACTGAGGTACTCACCCGCTCAGCTAACTTTTCAAAGACATCTTTTTCTGCGGTGAAGTTCACAATATCCTCTGCCCCAATCACTTCTCTAGCAATATAAGTATCACTACCGAGCTTGTCCGCTAAACCGAGCTTAATAGCATCTTCTCCTGTCCAGAATAAACCTGTAAATAAATCAGGATTATCGGCTAACCGCTTACCACGACCTTTTTTAACCACATCAATAAACTGTTTATGGGTACGAGCTAGCATAGTCTTAAGATGTTGAACTTCATTTTCCTTAAGCGGTGAAAATGGATCCAGTATGCCCTTATGTTCACCGGCTGTTATCAAACGACGTTCAATACCCAGCTTTTTCATTGCTTCTTGGAAGCCAAAAGCATCCATACGTACACCAATTGAACCAACAATACTTGCTTTATCAACATAAATATTATCTGCCGCCACTGCGATGTAGTAGCCACCTGAGGCACAAATATCGGAAACAACCGCATAGACGGGGATATTTTTATACTTTGACTTGAGTCGATAAATTTCATCATTGATATAACCCGCTTGAACAGGACTTCCACCAGGGCTATTAATACGCAAAATCACCCCTTTTGTACGTTTATCTTCAAATGCTTCTTGTAAACTAGGGATTACATTGTCCGCACTCACATCACCGCCATCCATAATAACGCCATTAATATCCACAGCCGCAGTGATTTTATCAGCGGTAATAACTGACTTTCCTTTTACTCCGCCAAGCATAGCGACTACAAGAAATAAGACATAAGCAAGCATGGCAAGTTTGAAAAATATTCCCCAACGTCTTGCTCGTTTTTGTTCTTTTAATCCCTCAAGGGCGATGGTTTTTAATGCTTCAATGGCATCTTGATTTTGCTCTTTCATTTTATCCTTAATATCTTAATAATCATCGTTTAACCAGTCTGGGATTTCTGTAACGGAATACAATAAACCAACTGGATTTTGCTCAAGTAATTGCTCACGATCATGCACACCGCATGTTACCGCTAACGAGTCCATAGCGATATTATTCGCCATCTGCAAATCATATTCACTATCACCAATCATTAGGGCATTTTCGACATCCACATTATAATCAACCAGTATTTCATCTAGCATCATCGGATGTGGTTTAGAAAAGGTTTCTTCGGCGGTGCGAGTAATGGGGAAATAATCCTCTAAACCTGAACATGCGAGTTCTTTATCCAAACCTCGGCGTGATTTTCCCGTTGCAATAGCGAGTAAAAAGCCCGCATCACTCAATGCCTCAATCGTTTCTGCAACCCCAGAAAATAGCTGACTTTGCGGTGCATCGTCAGAAAAAAAGTATGCACGGTAGCGATTGACCAACGTATTGACCATAAATTCATCAGCTTCAGGGTATAGGCGTTGAATTGCTTCTTCTAAACCTAAGCCGATAATATTTTTAATCTCATCGGCTGAGCGTTCTTCTAACCCCTCTTGCTCAATGGCTTGCTGCATACAACTAACGATTGTTGCTTCTGAATCAATCAGCGTTCCATCCCAATCGAAAATTAGTAATTTGTACTTTTTATTCATTATAGTTTGTCCAAAAAAGAAACTAAATCCTGTGGCAATGGAGCCTGTAAATGATACAGCCTTCCCGTCAATGGAAGTTGAAATTTAATCTCAGCCGCATGTAAAAACAAGCGTTTTAAACCCTTCTTTCGATAGAAATGATTCGCTTTATAATCACCATAACGATCATCACCCAAAATAGGAAAGCCTAAATAAGCAAGCTGAGTTCTTATTTGATGCATCCGTCCTGTTAAAATCTGCACATCTAGCAAACTCTCTTTGCCATATAATTTTGACAAACTAAAAATACTGCTCGATAACTTGCCGCCTTTTTTCACTGCAACTTTTTTCAACTTCCCTTGTTGACGTTCCAGCTCAAGATTGACTTGTCTCCGCCCTAAATTCCATCGCCCTAATACCAACGTTTGATAATGTTTTTCAATTCGCTCTTGAGCATCATCCCCCCTAAGTAGCTCATGTAATTGCTGAAGTGTTTGACGATCCTTAGCCAGCATCACGATGCCACTGGTTTGCTTATCTAAACGATGCACTAATTCAACATATTCCATGGTAGGGCGTAGCTGCCGAAACACCTCAATTAAACCGAAATCCACACCACTTCCGCCATGCACCGCCAAGCCAGAGGGCTTATTGATAAAAATAATATGCTCATCTTCTTGTAAAATAGCCTGCTCTACCTGCTTCAATAAATAATTTGGAGCTTGCTTTGCTTGTTTTTTATCAGGCAAATTCAAGGGAGGAATGCGAATAATATGACCTGTTTGAATCTTAACATTAGGCTTTGCACGCTTCTTATCAATACGCACTTCGCCCTTGCGTAAAATGCGGTAAACCATACTTTTAGGCAGAGCTTTGAATTTTTTCATTAAGAAATTATCAATCCGCTGCCCGCTTTCATGCTCAGTCACCGTATGAAATTGTACTTTACTTCGTTGTGTATTATTTGCAGATTCAGACATGCCTGAAATATACGTTATTTCCTATTATGTGGAAACATGAAAACAATTTTCTTGCAGGTTATAAGTAGG
>JALWYT010000135.1 GCA_026992705.1 Thiotrichaceae bacterium | reverse complement strand
ACTTATGACATCTCAGGCAAACCACCGGCAACAATAGAGTGGGAGTAAATTGCTCCATTTGTCGTTTAGCTATGCCTTGAATATTGTATTAGAATAAAATTAATAAAAAATAAACACCAAAAGAAGAACAACTAATTTATTTTATGAATACAGCCGTTAGCTATAATCCAGAAAAAAAGTGGGCAATGCACCACAGCCTAAAAGTCTCATTGTGGATATGGCTGGCGTTTGCGGCTGCCTTTGGCGTACTGCTTTATTTTGATCAAACTATTATTGCCATTGCTTTATTGATTTACTTGATTGTCCGCACAGTTTCTAGCTTTTGGTATGAGCGTTATAAGCGTGAATATCAAAATTATCAGGAAGAATATTATGAATTATTTCGTGATATTAATGATATTTTAGGCGTCAATCGTGGTGTTGGTCAGGCGGGCTTCGATGCAAATACCGATGAGGCTAATCAACGACAAATTGAGGAAGAGAAAAAATTATTAAAGGAGTTATTGCCTAAAAATAAAGATGAGATGACTCGGCGTGAGCGTTGGCAACATGCCATTTTAAGTGAGCGTTACCATGCAACGGCAGAGCCAATGAAACTGTTTCTTATGTATAAGGCAGATTATCCTAATGATTTGGACATGGATTATTTGATTGGCAAAGTATTGCTGGAAAAGAATAATAAATCAGGCATGACTTTTCTGAAAAAGGCGTTTAGAAAATTCAACCTTATTTTACCCATTTGTGAATTACTGATAGATTATTATTATCGCTTGGGTGATGAAAAAAAATTAAATGATTGGCTTAATCAGAAAAATATTTTTACCTCTGTAGAGAATGAAGCAAAGCTAGAGCGAGTGAGCATTAGCCTGAATGATACGCTTATTGAAACATCATTATCCGAGGCATGGATGCAGGATATTGCCGAACAATTACGGCAGGTTGAGGATATTAAAGCCGCTTGGATTTGTGAGAAAATCGTCAATCATTACCCTGAATACCCCGTTTATGTCTTAGCAATTCAAAAGCGGGGTTGGTTTGTTGATGAGCAAAAATTATTGTCAATACTGAA
Organism: Thiotrichaceae bacterium; assembly: GCA_026992705.1. Classification (GTDB taxonomy): domain Bacteria; phylum Pseudomonadota; class Gammaproteobacteria; order Thiotrichales; family Thiotrichaceae; genus S015-18. Next base: position 791 of record JALWYT010000135.1, on the reverse strand, counting down.
CTCTGAGCTTGATTTGCCCGATACCACTATTGTTATTACTTTGCATGGAAAAAATAAAAAAATAGCCAAACAGGTTAAAAAATTAGGGAATCAACTAGATTTGTATAAAAAATCCAAGTTTTTAACGCCCTTCTGGAAAAAACCAGCGATCGAGTAAATCCCACGCGGCTTCTAGTCCATCGCCATTTAACGCAGAAAAAGTCTGCACGCTAAATTGCTCATCTATATTTTTTAACTGCCGCTGGACTTTGAATAGCGTGTTTTTAGCTGCACCACGTTTAAGTTTATCTGATTTATTTAACAACACATGAGCAGGTAAGTTACGTTGCTTTGCCCACATTAGCATTCTTTCATCATGTTCTCGCATTGGGTGGCGAATATCCATAATGATAATAAGCCCGCATAATGTCATTCGAGTCGTGAGGTAATTTTCAATAAACTTTGTCCATTCTTTTTTTATCTTATCCGGTACTTTGGCATAGCCATAGCCGGGTAAATCAACCAAGGCTCGCCCTTCTGGAAGCCCGAAAAAATTGAGTAATTGTGTTCGCCCAGGAGTTTTACTGGTTCTTGCCAATGAGTTTTGCCCACAAATGCGGTTTATTGCACTGGATTTTCCTGAATTTGACCGCCCTGCAAATGCAACCTCAAAGCCAAATTCAGCAGGCATACTTGTTGTTGTCGTGGCACTTTGGAGAAATTTAGCTTGTTGATAATACGCGTTCATGTCAAAAAATACTCTTTTATTTATAACTGGAAATTAGAATATGCTAATATTTTTTGCGTAAGTA
>JALWYT010000134.1 GCA_026992705.1 Thiotrichaceae bacterium | reverse complement strand
ATTATCGAGTGTAGTGAATACAGTTTTATTGTTGATTGTAAAATTTTTCAGACGAGCGGGGCAAAACAGCTCGATATTTTCATATTGCTCAATAGCCTGCTGCAAACCTAATTGAATAATTCGATTTTCAATAATATGCCCAAGCTGAGGTTCGCCAATTTCAGCCGCATCAAAATGAATTTCCCCCGTGCCTGTACCATCCCAAACGTGCATTTGCTCATAGGGTTGTAGTCGCATTTGCTCAATAAAAGCCCACGCACCTGCATTTTTCAATACAGATTGTGAAAAACGACTAATGGCAGAGACTCGCAGTTCATCAGCATCCTTCGCATCAAAAGGCTTGGTTGCAAAGGCTTCGATAACGGCAATATGCAAGCCCGCCTTAGCCAATAAACAAGCAAGGCTTGAGCCAACCATGCCGCCGCCAATGATAATCACGTCATAAGTTTTCATGAAAGACCAAGCCCCCTAGCGAGTCGAGATTGTCGATATTTTAAGCCCATACTCTGCTGAGCAAGCACTTGGCGTAATTTCGGAATACGGTCAACTAATAACAACCCCGCTGCTCGTAAATGAGCCAGAGGTGAGAAATCATTAGAAAAGATATGCACCAAGCTATTTGTATAAGTAATCACACAATTATAATCAGGTAAGCGTTGTTGTTGATAGGTTTTTAATAAGGCTGCATCGCCACAATCCCCTGTATTGTTTACCAATAAATCCGCCAGCACAGCCACATCGCGTAGTCCTAAATTCAAGCCCTGTCCAGCAACAGGGTGTAATTGATGTGAGGCATTGCCAATCAATACCGTTCGTTGAGCAATATCCTGTTCAGATTTAATCAAACTCAATGGATAAGCCGAGCGTTTGCCCACTTTAATAAACCGCCCAAGCCGATAGCCAAAGCGATGCTGTAATTTATTGAGAAAGGCTTCATCATCCAGCTCAATCGTTGCCGCGACATTTTCAGTTTTATGCGTCCAAACTAAGGATAAACGCTGTTGATTATTCTGCGTGGGCAAAGGCAAAAGGGCAAGGGGGCCGTTATCCGTAAAGCGTTCATACGCCCAATTATGATGCGGCTGATCCGTGCTAACATTGGCAATAATCGCAGTTTGCTGATAGTCCGATTGCTGACAAGGAATCGCTAATTGCTTGCGAACAGAAGACTGAGCCCCATCAGAAGCAATTAATAATTGACACTGCAATTCCTGCTGTTTGCCATCAAAATCAATTTCAACCGTATTGTGAGTTTCATATTGACTAAATTGAACAAGCTTAGCGGGTGCAATCAAATCAACCGAGCTAGCCTGTAAATGCTGATACAATGCCCGCCCTAAAATACGGCTTTCAATGACATAGCCCAATGCAGGCACTTGTTCTTTTTCTGCATGAAGCCGAGTCGCCCCAAGATGCCCCTTATCCGAAACATGAATATGTTGAATCGGAGCCGTGCTGTCTTTTATCGCCTCCCAAATACCAATCCCTTGATATATCAAGCTTGAGCCATAAGACAAGGCAATTGAACGGTCATCATAGGCAGGCAAGGTTTCTTCCGTATTAAATTGAAACGCATCAATAAGAGCAATTTTTAACTCAAGCGAAGACAATGCTGCCGCCATACTCGCTCCAACAAGCCCGCCGCCAATAATAACAATATCGTAATTTTTATGACTCATAATGATTGATGCGTAAATAAAAATAATACAACAAACGATAAAACAAATAGCCCACAAATAATAGAGCAAAAATTGCTATTAATCTGGCAATAAAAATTAATCGATATCATCAGTGAACCTTATATCTACTCTAAAGAATAGCTATTAGAATTAGGCTTTTAGATAGTATTGCATTTATTTAATAATCTAACAATTATAACCAAGTAAAAGAAAAATTCACTGTCAAACTAATATCTTTTCTCAGCCCCTACTTCATTGATTTCTAAATTTTACTATCAAATATCAGTTTGTAGATAGCATAACCTGATAACTAATTAACCAAACTTCTCTAAAAACTGCTAGAATAAATAAAAAACAAAATAAGAGACCACTGAATGACATATCGCTTTATCCAATTACTATTATTATTAATTTTAACAAGCACGACATATGCGGCGACTTGGAATAATCCTTATGATGCTGACAAGGTTGGTCAGGATGTGTTGTTTACTTCCTTTTCTGCACCGCCTAAGCATCTTGATCCTGTTATTTCGTATAGTTCTAATGAGTGGGGGATTATCAGTCAGATTTACGAGCCGCCATTGCAATATAATTATTTGAAACGCCCTTATGTGTTGGAGCCGTTGACGCTTAAAACGATGCCAACGGTGCGATATTTGGATGCACAGGGTCATGAAGTCGATAAAAATTCAGATGCTGTTGTTTATTCAGAATATCGTTTAGATTTGCGTGATGATATACGCTATCAGCCGCATCCTAGTTTTGTTAAAACGGGGCAGTGGGGCTTGCTGTATGGGCAGCTTAGTGAGGCTGATTTAGAGAAGATTCATACGCTGGATGATTTTGCAAAAACAGATTCACGCAATTTAGTGGCGGCAGATTATGCCTATGCGATTAAGCGGATGGCGGTGCGGCAATATCATTCGCCGATTTTGGATACGATGACGGATTATATTGTTGGCTTGGATGAGTTTTCGCAAAAAATCAGCAAAATTGCTAAACAGAAGAAACAAGCCAATCAGCCGCTAGATTTGCGGGATTATCAGATTTCAGGTGTCAAAATTATTGATGACTATACATTAACAATCAAACTAAAAGGTCGTTATCCACAGTTTTTATATTGGCTGAGTATGAACTTTTTTGCTCCCATTCCTTGGGAGGCGGATTTGTTTTATCAGCAGCAGGGTTTAATCAAAAAAAATCTAACGCTTAATTGGTTCCCCATTGGTACAGGGGCATATATGTTGGTAGAAAATAATCCCAATAAGCGAATGCGTTTAGTGGCTAATCCTAATTTCCATCGGGAATTATACCCTCGTATCACCGCTGAACAGGCAAAAAGCTTTGGTATTCCTGCGGAGTTATTGAAAGATCAAGACAAGCCACTGCCGTTTATTAAAGAGGTGATTTATTCGCTGGAAAAAGAAAGCATTCCGTTCTGGAATAAATTTTTGCAAGGCTATTATGACGCATCAGGGATTAGCTCAGAAGCCTTTGATCAGGCGGTGCAGGTTTCTAGCACGGGGGATATGGGCTTAACGCAAGAGATGCAGGACAAAGGCATTCAGCTACGCGGTTCGGTTCAGCCATCGGTTTATTACAAGGCATTTAATATGGTTGATCCTGTGGTGGGCGGCTATAGTGAATCCGCGAAAAAGCTCCGCCAAGCGATTAGTATTGCCATGAATGATGAGGAACATATTTCGATTTTCACGAATGAACGCGGTATTCCCGCACAAGGTCCAATTCCACCAGGAATTTTTGGTTATGAAGAAGGCAAGCTGGGGACAAATACGGTTGTCTATGACTGGAAAAATGGCAAACGAGAACGCAAGCCTTTGAGTGTAGCGAAAAAATTACTGGCTGAAGCAGGCTACCCCAATGGCATATCGGCAAAAACAGGCAAGCCGCTGGCTCTTTATTATGATACACCTGCCAGTGGTCCAGATGACCGAGCTGAATTGGATTGGTTGCGGAAGCAGTTTAGCAAGCTGGGTATTCAATTGATTATCCGAGCTACAGACTACAATCGGTTTCAGGATAAGGTTCGCAACGGCAAAACACAAATATTTGGCTGGGGCTGGAATGCGGATTACCCTGACCCTGAAAACTTTTTATTTTTGCTGTATGGCGGTAATGCAGTCGTCAACACCAATGGCAGCGGAATTAATAGCTCTAATTATCAAAATCCAGAATTTGATAAGCTGTTTGAGCAAATGAAAACAATGGAAAATAGCCCTGAACGCCTAGAAATTATCCGCAAAATGATCAAGATTGCCCGTGAAGATTCCCCTTGGATGTGGGGTTGGCATCCTAAATCATTGGCATTAATTCATGATTGGTATAGCAATGTCTGGCCGAATGCAATGGCGAATAACACCTTGAAATACAAACGCATTGACCCACAACTGCGGGTGCAAAAACAGCAAGAATGGAACCAGCCGATTACCTTGCCGCTGATTTTATTTATTGCATTTATTCTGCTGATGATTTACCCCCTATATCGTGCTTATCAATCACGCCAGATTGCTGTGATTAAGCCTGCGGCAACAGGAGGGACTCGCTAATGTTTGCTTATATTATTCGCCGTATCGCCTATGCCATTCCGATTCTAATTGGCGTGAATTTAATAACCTTTGTGCTGTTTTTCTTGATCAACACACCCGATGACATGGCACGAGCCCAGCTAGGAGCTAAGCAAGTAACGCCAGAGCTGATTCAATCATGGAAGGAGGAGCATGGCTACGATAAGCCCTTGTTTATCAATACAAAAGCGGATGGCTTGTCGATGTTGACGGATACCTTATTTGTGCAGGAATCATTGAAGTTATTTGTTTTTGATTTTGGTTTTTCCGATGCAGGACGCAATATCGGCAATGACATCAAGGAACGCATGTGGCCGAGTCTGGAAATTGCCCTGCCGACCTTTATTATCGCCTTGATTACAAACATCTCCCTAGCCTTGCTATTGGTGCTGTTTCGCGGTTCTGTGCTGGATACTTCGATGATGATTATTGCGGTTATGATTATGTCGGTATCAGGTCTGTTTTATATTATCGCAGGGCAGGTTTTACTGAGCAAAATTTGGCATTGGGTGCCGATTTCAGGTTTTGAATCAGGCTGGTCAGGGATTAAATTTGTTATTTTGCCTGTGTTGATTGGCATATTCGCAGGCATGGGAGCAGGTGTTCGCTGGTATCGCAGTATCTTTTTAGAACAAATTAATCAGGACTATGTACGCACTGCCCGAGCCAAAGGTTTGTCGGAATTAAGCGTATTATTTGGTCATGTATTACGCAACGGAATGCTGCCGATATTGACGGGGGTTGTTGTGGTCATTCCGACTTTATTTATGGGCAGCCTGATTATGGAGTCATTTTTTGGCATCCCGGGCTTAGGCAGCTACACCATTGATGCGATTAATTCTCAGGATTTTGCCATTGTAAAGGCGATGGTTTTCCTCGGTGCTGTTTTGTATATCGTCGGTTTAATACTGACCGATATTTCTTATACCTTGTTTGATCCTAGGGTGAAATTATCATGAAAATAAGCCTGTTATGGACAGACATTATGGTCTGGTTATTAGTATTCGCCTTGCTTGCATGGGGTTGGACGGTATCCCGCTCACCACAGGTCAAAAAACAGTGGCGACAAATTTTTCAATCCAGTATTGCAATAAGCTGTGCGGTGATTTTGCTCAGCTATCTCTTTTTTGCCTTGCTAGATTCCGTACACATGCGGTTTGCCGTTGCACAAACCGATGCAACAAAACAAACTGAGGTGCAATATGAAGCAGATATGCTTAGCCTGCTCGATTTATTATTCCAGCACCGTACCAGCGAAACGGAGCGAACCTATTCTGCACCGTTTTCCACGCATGAATACAGCAAGTCGATTGTGGTGGATAAGGAGGGTATCTCTCAGCAGAAATATTTGCCGCTAAAGCATGTGGCAATGCACGGCAGTGTTATTAAGCAATCCTTAGTGGCGATTTTGATAGGCGGGCTAATCAGTGCGGGCTGTTTTGTACTATTTAGTTTTTGGCGAGCCAAACGACACCGACAAAGCTTATTAGCTGTTGCCAAAGCCATCCTTTATGGCAAGACAGATTTACCTTGGCGGGCAGCTTTTATCACGCTAAGCCTGATTATTATTAGCTTTACATGGCTTTATTACCTTAGCTTTTCGTTCCATGTACTAGGCACAGATAAAGTCGGCGGCGATGTGTTATACCAAAGCCTAAAAAGTATCCGCACAGGGGTATTAATCGGCATATTGACAACCTTAGTAACCTTGCCGTTAGCCATCTTGCTAGGCATCAGTGCAGGGCTATTTAGAGGCTGGGTTGATGACATTATTCAATACATCTACACCACATTAAATTCCATCCCCGGGGTGCTATTAATTGCTGCTGCGGTATTGGTGATGCAAGTCACCATGGACAATAATCCGCAATGGTTTGAAACCACTGAAGAACGCTCTGATTTGCGGCTGTTCTTTTTGATTATGATACTCGGCATCACCAGCTGGACGGGGCTGTGCCGTTTGCTACGGGCAGAAACCTTGAAGATTTCCCGCTTGGAATTTGTTACCGCTGCCCGTGCCTTTGGGGTGAATAATATGGCTATTATTCGCCGTCATATTATGCCGAATTTAATGCACATTATTTTGATTTCAGTGGTGCTAGACTTCAGTGGTTTGGTATTAGCGGAGGCGGTTCTCTCCTATGTGGGTGTTGGTGTTGACCCCACCATGTATAGCTGGGGCAATATGATTAATCAGGCACGGCTGGAAATGGCGAGGGAGCCAATGGTCTGGTGGTCGCTATTATCGGCGTTTACTTTTATGTTTATTCTCGTTTTA
>JALWYT010000133.1 GCA_026992705.1 Thiotrichaceae bacterium | reverse complement strand
CGATACCTACATCTGCTGAGACTCGTGGAACCTTAGAAATATGCGGCTGTTTATCAGAACTGATAGTAACTGGCAAACGCAAAGTAAAATGACTACCCCTACCAAATTCACTTTTTACCTCAATCGTACCACCGAGCATTTGCGTGAATTTTTTACTAATTGCCATTCCCAAACCAATATTGCAATAATTGCGAGGTATAGCATCTTCTTTGGTAAATACTTCAAATAATTTATTTTTTTCTTCGGTGGTCATGCCAATACCATCGTCATCAATATAAAAGCTAACCCAATCACCATCTTTTTCTTTTTTACGCCTAACTTCTAAGCTAATAATACCTTGATCTGTAAATTTAGAAGCATTACTGAGTAAATTGAGCAAAATTTGCCTAACTTTACTCAAGTCTGTGTACATCTCACCTAAATCATCATCAAATAATAAACGCAGGGCATTAGCTTTGTTTTCCGCTAAGGGACTGATTGTGGATATGACATTTTGGAGCATAGTTCTTAAATCAAATTGCTCCAAATACAACTGCATTTTGCCAGCCTCTATTTTAGAAACATCAAGGATGGTATCAATTAGGCTTTGTAAATTTAGTGTAGCAGCGTGGATATTTTTAATATAATACAACAATTGTGCTTTTTCAGCACGGTGAATTTCTGCTTCAGACAATTCGGTATAACCAATAATTGTATCAATAGCCGCACGCAATTCTGGACTCATATTGACAAGAAATTGGTTTTTGGCACAATGTGCTTTTTCTGCCTGCTGTTTAGCCTGCTGTAATTCTATAGCTTGCCATTTTTCTTTAGTAATATTTTCAACATAGGCCCAGGCATAAGATTCTCCCTTGATTTCCATAATCAAAGCAGATAATCTCACTGGCACATGATAGCCATCTTTATGTCGATATTCCTTTTCGACTGGCCCATAACGCTCTCCTATTTTTAATGCTCGCAATGCTGCTTGTTCTGCTGCTAGATTTTCTTCTACAACAATATCATTCCAATAATTTAATCGCAGCGTCTCTGAAACTGTTCTACCCAATATTTGCGCGAAAGCTGGATTGAGTACCATTAATTGACCATCCAAATGCCATAATGCTAATCCTATCAAGGCTGTGTTTAACAAATTTAATTCATTACTACCTAATAGTGTTTGTGTATCGATTTTAGTTTTCATAACTATAATAATAATATGTGATTATATTCTTATATAAAAATATAATTGTTAATCATTTACACCAAGATTAAATAAACACAGCCACTATAATAACCGAATAACTTAATAATTGAATAACAGACAACAAAATGACTCCCTTAGACATTCTACGCAATACATTTGGCTATCAACACTTTCGTGGCGAGCAAGAAAACATTATCAATCACATCCTAGCTGGTGGCGATGCACTTGTACTTATGCCAACTGGTGGCGGAAAATCACTATGTTATCAAATACCAGCACTAATTCGTCCAGGTGTAGCTATAGTGATTTCACCCTTAATTTCTTTAATGCAAGATCAAGTAAGTGCTTTACAACAATTTGGCATCCGCGCAGCATTTCTCAACTCTAGTTTAACCCTAGATGAAGCCCGCCTAGTTTCAAGGCAATTACGCCAAGGTGAATTAGATTTACTTTATATAGCTCCTGAAAGATTGATGACAACCCGCTTTTTAGATTTTTTGGATACCGCGCAAATCGCCCTATTTGCTATAGATGAAGCCCATTGCGTTTCACAATGGGGCCATGATTTTCGCACCGACTATGCACAACTTTCTATTTTACATCAACGTTTTCCCAGTATTCCACGCATCGCACTAACCGCTACTGCTGATGATCCAACACGGCGAGATATTATTACTCATTTAGGA
>JALWYT010000132.1 GCA_026992705.1 Thiotrichaceae bacterium | reverse complement strand
TATCCAAAATACCGCCATTGTTCGGCTTGAACAACTTTACCCATTCCCAAGCCAAGCATTAGCTGATATTTTTGAACAATACCCACGAGCGAAACAGTTAATCTGGTGTCAAGAAGAAGCCCGTAACCAAGGAGCATGGGATAGCATCAAACACCGCTTTAGAGCCTTTGACTACCTAAAAATCACCTGCGTCAGCCGCCCAACCGCTGCTGCACCTGCCGTTGGTGTCTTTAAAATACACCAACAAGAACAGGAACAACTGATTCGTAGAGCCTTACAACTGACTACTAATGGGAAATAAACATGGAAATCCGTGTACCAGAATTACCTGAATCCGTCGCCGATGCCGTTATTGCATCATGGCTAAAAAAAGAAGGCGATTACATCAAAGCCGAAGAACCTTTATTAGAATTAGAAACGGACAAAGTCGTATTAGAAGTGACCTCCCCTGCTGAGGGTATATTAAGCAATATCCGTTATCAGCAAGGCGATACGGTGCTTGCCGAACAAGTCTTAGCTGAATTAATCCCGCAAGAAGCCCCAGCCGAAACACCTGCAAAAACGACTCCACCACAGGAGCATGAACCACCGATAAGTCCATCCGTGCGTCAAAGTCTTGCTGCACATGATTTGGATTATCACGATATTCACGGCACGGGGAAAAAAGGGCGTATTTTAAAAGAAGATATTGAACCTTATATCAAAGAAGAAAAGCCAACGGCACAAACAGTAACGCCATCTTCTCAAAAGCTCCAAACAACAGATAATCGCCCGATTAAACGAGTTACAATGACTCGGCTTCGACAACGTATTGCTGAACGCTTAGTTTCTGCCCAGCAAACGGCGGCAATATTGACGACCTTTAATGAAGTCGATTTAGGTGAAATCAAACGTATACGACAAGAATATCAGCAGCGTTTCCAGCAAAAACACGGCATTAAACTTGGCTTTATGTCATTTTTTGCCAAAGCAGCAACCGAAGCCCTAAAACGCTTCCCTGAAGTGAATGCACGAATTGATGGCGACGAAATTGTTTACCAAGGGTTTTATGATATTGGTGTGGCAGTTTCAACAGAACGCGGTTTAGTCGTCCCTGTGATTAAGGATGTTGATCAACTCAGCTATGCTGAAATTGAGAAAAAAATAGCCGATTACGCCGAGCGAGCTAGAAATAATCGCCTCGATATTGAAGAACTCAAAGGCGGTACATTTTCCATTTCCAATGGTGGCGTATTTGGCTCAATGTTATCCACCCCTATTCTCAATCTGCCACAAAGTGCCATACTAGGGATGCACAAAATTGAAGATCGCCCTGTGGTAATCAATGGTAAAATCACTATCCGCCCAATGATGTATCTCGCCTTATCGTATGATCATCGCTTGATTGATGGCAAAACCGCCGTTAGTTTTTTGATTAAAATCAAGGAATTACTGGAAGACCCAGCCAGTTTATTATTGGAGTTGTAGCAGAGGATAAAACATTGTTTAGAATATTATGGCTACTAATATCTCTTGTTGCATTTACTTATAGCTTATTACAATTGGCTGATTATTGGGAGTATGAAGAAGTCCCTAGTAATGTCGAAGAGAAATTTAAGCATAATATTCAGGCAACTCAATTAACGGCTGAGATTGAGCGATTAATTCAAAATGATGACGTAGATGAAGCCCGTTATACTCTGGAATTAGCCCATCACTTTTCTTATCCGCTTGATTATGCAAGTTACCGCCAACGTATTGATAAATTAGATACATTTGAACACCGTACCAAAAAGAATATCACTGACTTTGTTGATGGATTTATTTCAGGAAAAGGCAATAATACCGTCGCTATCGCAGGTGCAGTGGGTGCGGATTTTACTGTCGTTGGCGATGCCCGCGATTTGTACAAAGAATATCAAAAACATCAAGCGGGGCAGGAAGTCGATGAACTTATTATCACACTATCTGGCATCGGCATTGGCTTAACCGCTGCAACCATCGGCTCAGGCGGTACAGCCGCACCGGTAAAAGTTGGAACCTCTGTCTTAAAACTTGCTAGCAAAACGGGAAGATTATCCCGTCGATTTACCCAAGAATTAATTATCAGAGCCGAAAAAGCTTTCGACTGGAATCAATTTATCCGCCTTAGCCAATCTGCCAGTGATTTACGCGGAATAAAACGTGCTGCCAGCCAAGCGTTTAACCCCAGAGCCATGAAATCACTCTCAGAACTCGCCGACCAAGCCAACCATATCCGCAAACTCACCTCAACCAGTGATGCCATCTATTTATTAAAATACGTCGAAACCGCTGATGACCTAAGACGCATCGAAAAACTCGCCAGCAAACAAGGCAAATACACCAAAGGCATTATGAAATTCCTCGGCAAATCCGCCCTACGTGGCACAAAAATCCTCAAACGAAGCATTGAGCTATTCATCAGCTTAGCAGGCTTAGTATTATCAGGTATTTTTGTAGTGTATTTTATGTTTCCCTCAACTAAGAAAAAATCGTATTAATAAACCACTTACCACCCCACATACAACACACAGAATAGTTACAAAAAATCAAAAAAACCCTTGTCATAAACAAACACAAACTATAGTATTCGCAATCTCTTCTACAGGCACGTAGCTCAGTTGGTTAGAGCACCACCTTGACATGGTGGGGGTCGGTGGTTCGAATCCACTCGTGCCTACCAATTCAAGATTCCAAAGCATCAATTTCCACCCTCAAACCCGCTCTAAATCAACATTTTCAAATAACCCTTTATACGAAAGTATGTATTCCCATCGGCAAGGGGTAATTCACGCCCCATGAACAGTAACACCTTTAATGCTTGAATTACTAGTCTACTTACTATCATCATCGCAATTATTAGCATTTACTACATGCTCCATCAAATAATCTGGAACTACTTAGAGCGAGTGTTTAAATACTTTGGTTTTTGAAAACCTGAATATTGGATAGCCTCACTTGAAAGAAAAAAGCACCTTTAAGTGAGAGTTTGCAAGTATAAATCACGATAAAATTCAGTATTTAGAAGTATAGTCCTAAATATCTTATCAATATACGCATCGTCTTCTTTTTGAAAAAGTACATGGTGACTAGAAAAATCCTTTTCGATGTCATTACCATCACTCCACCAATCAATTTCACGTTGATAAGTGTTTGACACAATGAAAGAATCCAGTATCACATCAGGATCATTCAAGCGTTTTTCAATATTCTTGATTTCTTTTGCAAACTGCACTTTGGGGTCTTTAAAGCCCCGGATATGTGTTAAGCCTTTGGGGTCAATAAAGCAGACATATTGCTTGCCATCTGCAATTAACCATAAGATAAAATCAGGATAAAAGTTTCCTGCTTCAAAAAAGCCAATCCCTTTCCCCTTGCTTTGGTTTCTTAGTAGATAAATTGTTTTATCTTCAAAGAATGACTGATTATCTTGGTAATATACTCTTAAATCCTGAACAAAATCTCGCTCACCTTCGTTTAAGGGAACGGGCGATAATTTAATGACCTCATTATTCTTGAAATAGATCAGTGGGTGATAAAGGTGGCGTGAAAACTCAAATGCCTGCAAATTGCCAAATGACCATGAATCATGAAAACTTTTATCTTCCAGCTTACTCTTTAATTCACTGATTTTATTAATCCATTCCTCTTCATCTCGATTGATTGTCGCTTTATATTCAGAAATAAAATTATCATCATTTTCACTAAGCTGATAATACTCAAGGTGCGGGCTTTCATACTCCTGTTTGCGAAAGTGATAATAGCGTTCTGCATATTTTTTTAGCAAGGCAATAGCAATTTCCTGCCACATTTCGATACGAGCAAAATCTTTTATCTCAAGTTGTTTTGCAGGGATTTGTAAGCAATACCAGCTTGGATCAGCTAATAAAGTTTTTATTGTTTGTCTATCTAATTGTAAGTTATACCAAGCTTTTTCATTTTTATATTGAGCCAGTGCAAAGTAAATCTTCTCATAATCAAAAAAAGCAAGATGCTTGTTAGAAAAATGACTCTCATTTAACTTTTCATCATTTTTCCCTGTGTGAGAACGCCCCGATTGACGTGATTGTATTTTGGGATACCAATTTAAAATCACCTGCCCCCGCATTGCTTTTGCTTGTGCTTCTAAAAATGGTTTTCTTGCTTTTTTAAAAGGTTCAATATCACGTTTTAAGCGGATAAGTTTTAAATCTTTTTGCTCTAAATGTTTAAATACAGGTAAAGTAATAATCTGTGTACCATCTTCGCTCACACCTTCTTCAGCTAGGTACTCCTCAAATTCCTTCATATAATCAGAGCGAATACCAAAGACATTAAGTGTTTCTAAAATCTCAATATATTTAGGGTGGCTCCTGCCTTTTAAATGATTACTACGCTTTAACGAAAAACCCAAACCTTTTAAGCGAACACCACGACCAAAGAGCTGAATGATTTCTGATCCCTCAGAACGACCAACATTCATAAAGCCCATTGTTGCCACACGCCATGAACTCCAACCTTCAGTAAACTTCTTTGCTCCAACCAATAAATTAATTAAAGAATCCTTTTTATTGATGCCTTGAAACAAAGAGTTAGAAAAGCTCTGATCAGTGACCACGACATGCTTAATATCAGACTCCTCACAAAGCTTAATAAGCCCTGTTGAATCCCCCACATTAATGACACCAAACCAGTCATTTTCTCCGACACGCAAGCCAACTTCGCCACCGCTTCCCTTGAGATGAACAACATGCAATAAGCCGCTAGCAGGAGCATTAAAAACAGAACGCAATATATCCGCAAATACCAAATTTGCCTGATCTGTTTGCCACTGATTATGCAGATAAGCAAATGCGTGCTTAAAAATAGCCTTGTTATGTCGGTCTCGCAAATCATCTTCCTGCTTTAAAAACAGCTCAATAAAAGCAACGGACTCATTCGCTGTATTCGTAATAAAACGAGCAAGAAACTGGATAATAGTTTGAATATCAGAGAGTGTATTTTTCTCACCTTTGGTACTGCCTTTGGCAATAACCTTACCCCCTACAAATACCCAGAGAGGATCAGCTAATAGATAATTTGCCAATGTTTGTTTCTGATCCTTATACAGCTTTTTCTGCTGATAGAAGCTTAAAATACAGCCTGTTAAATAAAGTTGTGTTTGTTCATCATTCCATACATCACTAAGGTTAAGAATAAAATGATCTTTCCCATAACCATCGCCATGAAAAAATTTATAGGAATAATCAAACAAAATGCACTTAGCGTATTGCTGAATAAGATGATATTTATTGGATGATTCTCGCTGTTTATCTGTTGTCGGGGCATCCGTACCACTGGCTGCTTTAATTGCCTGCCCGAAGGTTGCCGAATACTCAAAGGAAAAGCCTTCTTCACAAAGCTGGTTACGCCTTGACAGCCATTCTTTACCACTGGCTCCACGATGTCCTTCATCGACTAATACGAGATTATTGGACTCAAACTCACCCACTGCAACGGTTTTATCCCCCGAGGTTTCTTGCAGTTTGTGAATATCAATAATCTGGATAGATGAACGAGAGTATAGATTTCCACCATCTTTGACAAAAAGCTCTGCACTCATATCAGAAGCATCCAGCTCTTGTTTATGCTGGAGTGACAAGCCTTCATTCGGCGTCAATAAAATCTGATTTTCAATACTTATCCGTTTGTTAGCTTTCTTTTGATAATGATCAAACTGCAAAATATTACAGTGCATAATCAATGTTTTGCCGCCACCTGTAGCAATCCATATAGCTAGCTTGTTAAGCTCCTGCTCCTGAAATGGCTCAATGCGGTGCTTTTTAATCAGCTTTTGATTAAATTGCTCCAAATACGCATTAAGATCAGCACATAAAGCCGAACGATCAGAAAAATAACGATCCAGATAATGTTCTGTAAATAATAAGGCAAGATACTGAAAATAAAGTGGATAAAGCGTATTGCCTGCGTGATTTCGTTTTTTTGTAATGGTTTGCCAATGGCTGACAATATGATCATCATATTCCTGTAAGAGATGGTTATTAACCGCTCGATTCTCTTCGGGTATCCATATTTTTAGCTCGTGTAAGAAGAGTGTATTATTTCCCTCATCAAAGCCAATTAAACGGTCTTCTGAAAGTGTCTTGCCCAGCATTTCCAGATTTTCAACACCGAACTGATGCAACATCCAGCGACCGAGTACCAGTTTATCTTCAAAACGACTCATGTTTGATTCTCCCTATACGTCACTAACATCAAACATTAAGCGTTTAAATTCAATTTCAGTCATTTTGACCTTGGAAAAAGGGTCATCCAGTGTGTGGTCGCCATTTATATAAATATGCTCAAATTCAGTATCGGCGGGATTGTAACCTTGTTTATCCATAAAGGTCTCTAAAGTGGCATTGTCCACTGCTTTAAGTTTTCGCCAGATAATTAATACCGCCTCATCCTTGGGATTTGTGCCAGTAACAACCTTAATGCCACGAATAACATCAATGGTTTTAAGCCGTAAACCAATCAGATAATTAAAGGTTTCTACCAGATCAACGACAGTAGGCTTAGTCGCCCCAACACTGCCAGAACCAATATTGAGTTGGTAATTAAAAGGGTCTTCAAACTGC
>JALWYT010000131.1 GCA_026992705.1 Thiotrichaceae bacterium | reverse complement strand
CTAGGCTTACCATCCACAGAGCCAGATTTATTAAATACACAAACTGGGGGTACACCTTATGGCGCAAGTCATTTAGCTGGGGGTAATAATAGCAATTCATTATCTGATGAGGAACAACGCTTATGTCGTGCTTTGGGTAAACGTCTTGCTAAAATTGCCAGTAAATTGCAAAGCTAAAATGCTTGTAGTACTCCAGTTTAGCCTATATCATAGCAATCTACTCAAGTGTTT
Source organism: Thiotrichaceae bacterium (assembly GCA_026992705.1). Classification (GTDB taxonomy): domain Bacteria; phylum Pseudomonadota; class Gammaproteobacteria; order Thiotrichales; family Thiotrichaceae; genus S015-18. The sequence goes on along the minus strand of JALWYT010000131.1, from coordinate 1,657 downwards.
CATAGTACACTCTTATGACTGAATATCTACTGATTTTTATTAGCACTGTCCTTGTTAATAATTTTGTTCTAGTTAAATTTTTAGGACTATGCCCTTTTATGAGCGTGTCCAGTAAATTAGAAACAGCAATAGGCATGGGACTTGCGACGACTTTTGTATTAACATTATCCTCTATAAGCAGTTACCTAGTTAATGAATATCTATTGGTGCCTTTAGATTTAGAATTTTTACGCATCATAGCATTCATTTTAGTTATTGCATTTGTGGTGCAATTTACAGAAATGGTTGTTCATAAAACCAGCCCAATGTTATATCAAATTTTAGGGATTTTTTTACCTTTAATTACAACTAATTGCGCTGTATTAGGCGTAGCTTTATTGAATGTACAAGAAAAACATAGTTTTATAGAATCTGCTATTTATGGTTTTGGTGCAGCGATTGGATTTTCTTTAGTGTTAGTACTGTTTGCTGCAATACGTGAGCGTGTAGCAGTAGCAGATGTTCCTACAGCTTTTAAGGGCGCACCAATTACACTTATTACCACTGGTATTATGTCAATAGCATTTATGGGCTTTTCGGGGTTAGTAAAATTATGACGGCGATTGGATTACTTGCTGGACTCGCCTTGATTTTTGGATTATTGCTGGGTTATGCCAGTGTGCGTTTTAAAGTTGAAGGTGATCCTATTGTTGATAAAATTGATGCGGTTTTACCACAACAACAATGTGGAAAATGCGGTTATCCCGGCTGTCGTCCCTATGCTGAAGCAATAGCTAATGGTGAGGCTGAAATTAATCTCTGCCCTCCAGGGGGAGAGGTAGGGATGTTAGCCTTAGCCAAGTTATTAGATCGTGAGCCGAAGCCATTAAATGTTGAAAATATAGAACCAGCTAAAAAGGTAGCAGTGATTGATGAAAAAACCTGTATTGGCTGTACTTTGTGCATACAAGCCTGTCCAGTTGATGCCATTTTAGGCGGTCCTAAATTAATGCACACTGTAATTGCTCAAGAATGCACTGGTTGTGAACTATGTGTTGCCCCCTGCCCGGTGGATTGTATTAAGATGGTTCCACTGCCGCATACAATAACTACTTGGAAATGGCCTTATCCTAACTAAATAAACGAATAAAATAATATGAAATTATGGCAATTTCATGGTGGACTTAAGCTTGATGGGCATAAAAGCCTTTCCTCTGAAAGCCAAATCAGGCGAGCTAATATCCCAGACTTTTTAGTATTACCCCTGTTACAACATATCGGTGAACCAACTGAAACCGTTGTAGAAGTTGGTGATAAAGTACTAAAAGGTCAAGTGATTGGTCATTGTCGAGGAAAGGATTGCAGCCTACTAATGAGTACCCCAATTCACGCCTCAAGTTCTGGCACTGTTGTTGCCATTGAGGATCGTCCAGTTCCTCATCCATCAGGGTTGACAGCACCCTGTGTTGTAATTGAAACTGATGGCGAAGATAAATGGATAGAATGCACACCTGTTGCTGATTATTCTACTCTCAGCCCGACTCAATTGCTTTATCACATTGCAAAAGCAGGGATTGTCGGATTAGGTGGCGCAGGCTTTCCTGCTCATATAAAATTAAACTCTAAAAGTATAGAAACTTTAATTATCAATGGTGCAGAATGTGAACCTTATATAACC
>JALWYT010000130.1 GCA_026992705.1 Thiotrichaceae bacterium | reverse complement strand
GATATAACCTAAGCTTTATTGATTATATAAAAAGCATGATAAATTTTCACTTGATGTAAGTCAAGAAGAATTGAAATTTCAAATAGGAAAAAAATATGAATCAGCCAACAGTTGGCATTATCATGGGTAGCGATTCAGATTTACCCATACTCAAAGAAGCAGCTATTATGCTAGAAGAACTGGGTGTTGCTTATGAATTAAGCATTGTATCCGCCCATCGCACCCCTGGGCGTTTATTTCAATATGCTAAAGAGGCTGAAGCTAAAGGCTTAGAGGTGATTATTGCTGGTGCTGGTGGTGCGGCTCATTTACCGGGCATGGTTGCCGCAATCACCCCTTTACCAGTGATTGGCGTACCAGTTAAAACCTCGACATTACAAGGGCAAGATTCGCTATTATCAATTGTACAAATGCCAGGTGGCGTGCCTGTTGCTACAGTCGCCATTAATGGTGCCAAAAATGCAGGTATTCTTGCTGCACAAATTATCGGGATAAAACAGCCAAATATTCGTCAAAATGTCAAACAATATAAAGCAGCACTGGAAAAAATGGCAATAAATAAGGCAGTGCATTTAGAAAAAGTTGGTTACGAGCAATATTCCATAAAATAAAAAAGGAAGTGCATTATGTCCATAGCAGAAATTAAAGTTCCAGTTTTACCCGAATCCGTTACCGATGCCACTTTATTAAAGTGGTATAAACACCCAGGTGAGGCGGTACAAGAAGAAGAAAAATTAGTTGATATTGAAACTGATAAAGTAGTTTTAGAAGTACCAGCCCCCAATAGTGGCATTTTAAAAGACATTCTGAAATCTGATGGTGAGGATGTTCAAGCTGGAGAAGTTATTGGGCATATTGAGATTGGCGCGTCAGAAACCAGTGAGACAAATAAGACAAATAAGACAAATAAGACAATAGTTACTCCGACGAAAACCAGTCCAGCAGTTCGTAAAATTGCGGCAGAGAAAGGAATTAACCCCGCAACTGTGCCACATCATGGGGATCGCGTGACTAAAGCAGATATATTGCACACCGTAAAACCTGCTCCTACTGTTGTTAAAAGCGAATCAAGGAATAAAAACCAAGAAATTCAAGCAGTTCAAGAAAGGTTCTCTGAACGCCCCGAAGAACGAGTACCAATGACGCGCCTGCGAAAACGAGTAGCTGAACGTTTACTTAATGCCCAACACGAACATGCTATTTTAACAACTTTCAATGAAATCAACATGAAAGCAGTTATCGACTTACGTACACAATATAAACCTGCCTTTGAAAAAAAGCATGGGATTAAATTAGGCTTTATGTCCTTTTTTGTTAAAGCCGCTGTTGCAGCCTTACAAAAATTCCCGATTATCAATGCCTCCAGTGAAGCAGATGACATTATTTATCATGGCTACTATGATATTGGTATTGCTGTCAGTAGCGAACGCGGCTTAGTCGTACCGATTTTACGCGATGTTGAGAGCATGAGCTTTGCACAGATAGAAAAAGGCATAGCCGATTTTGCCAAACGCGCCCGCGATGCCCAATTATCAATAGAAGATTTAACTGGTGGCACATTTACAATCACCAACGGTGGCATTTTTGGCTCAATGCTATCAACCCCGATTTTGAATCCCCCTCAAAGTGCTATTTTAGGAATGCACAATATTATTGAACGTCCAATCGCAGAAAATGGGCAAGTTGTGATTCGTCCCATGATGTATGTAGCTTTATCTTATGATCATCGCTTAATTGATGGACGTGAAGCAGTGCAATTTTTGGTTACTATCAAAAATGCTATAGAAGATCCAACTCGGTTATTATTAGACATTTAAATAGTGGTAACTGATGTTACGCACTCTCGTTCCCACGCTCCAGCGTGGGAACGCATACTTCGACGCTCTAGCGTCG
>JALWYT010000129.1 GCA_026992705.1 Thiotrichaceae bacterium | reverse complement strand
CCATGCATACAATGTTAGAGTGCATCTCTAAAGGCGAAGTTGATATTTTAGTTGGCACGCAAATGTTGGCAAAAGGGCATCATTTTCCTAAAGTGACATTAGTTGGAGTTATTAATATTGATAGCGGTTTATATGGTGTAGATTTTCGCTCCACTGAGCGAATGGGACAATTATTAATGCAAGTATCTGGACGTGCTGGACGTGCTGATGAAAAAGGCGAAGTTCTGATTCAAACTTACCACCCAGAACATCCGTTATTAAATCGTTTAATCAAGAAAGGCTATGCCTCATTTGCAAATGCCGCCTTAAAAGAACGCGAACAAGCAGGATTTCCACCATATAGCTACTTAGCTTTATTGCGTGCCGAAGCTACTGATACTGATTCAGCAATTGCATTGTTACAGAAAGCTAAAACTGAAGCATTAGCTTTAAATGAGGCTGAGGAGATTCAAATCTGGGGACCAGTTCCAGCACCGATGGAAAAACGTGCTAAATGGTATCGCGCACAATTATTATTAATCTCATCACAACGCCAAGCTTTGCATAATTTCTTATTTCAATGGCTGCCTAAGCTACCTGCTGCTTCGACGAAGAAATTACGGTGGAGCTTGGATGTTGATCCGCAGGATTTGCTTTAAGTGAAACATGAAATCAATTGTCTGAACCTTGATTCTCAGGATTAAAAGGATTAAATAGATTAAAAAAATCCTTTTAATCCTTTAAATCCATTGTAATCAAGGTTCAGACTTTTTGGGATTGTTATTGCGTATTGAACTTTCCCAATTCATCTAAAGATAAACCAACATATTCAAAAGTATAGCCTTTTAATTGCTGTTCTAGCTTACTGGCTTTTGCTTTTAACCGGCTTAGGCGAATACTTTTTGGATTACGTTTAACTTCGGCTATCAATGCGATTTTCTCCAGTTCATTCAGTGCCACAATATCAATTTCATTTTTGTTGCCAGCTTCCCAGTAGTTGCCGATAATATTGTAGCGTCCACTATTCGCTAGTTGCTCTTGAAACAAACGTTCTAGCCAATAACCACTGTAAGTGGCAAAATCCCGCTGAATATTATGCTGTAAAAATTTAAAATTACCGATTTCAACAGCACTACGATAATGATGTACAAAACGAAACCAGAAACTTAAAAAAGCATCCTGAATACGATATTTTACTTGGCGAGTATTGGGTTTTGATAAAATCGGAACAATTCGCTGAATAATCTCAAATTGCCGTTCTAAGCGTTGTAGATAAGGTCCCACTGATACTTCTAAAACCGATTCAATTTGGCTACGGCTGGTCTTTCCATTTGCAATACAAGCTAGAATAGAGAAATAAGTACTCTGCTCACTTCCAAACTCTTCAACAAGGCGATACTTTCCTTCTTCAATCACTAGGCTATGTTCACTTAACCATTGCTGCCACAAATCTGAATTAACATCTGTTCTGCTCAGCCAATCTAAATATTTCGGTACGCCACCACTTAAAGTGTACCAAATCAACCAGTTTTCGGGGCTAAAGCGATTTTGATCTTTTAGCAATTCTGCAATATAAAGCGGCTTCAATGGTTGCAAGTTGAGACGATTATCAGCACGTCCGAACAAAGGTTCTTTGCTGTCTTGAAATATTTTTGTCATGAGTGAATACAAAGAACCACAACATATAAGGTGAATGCGACTTTGCAAACGATTTTGATCCCAAAGGTTTTGTAAATCGGAGAAAAAGCCATTATTTAGACGGCTAATATCCTGAAATTCATCTAATATCAATGTTAAAGGCTGTTGCTTAGTATATTCAAACAGAATAGAAAGGATGTCGCGTAATCGTTTCGGATTGCCGAAAATGGGGATGTTTAACTGTGTGCGTATCTGATCTGCAAATTCTTCACAAAGCAAAGGTTC
>JALWYT010000128.1 GCA_026992705.1 Thiotrichaceae bacterium | reverse complement strand
TCCTCACGAATAATCACAATCGTCAAACCCGCAGGACCAATATTCTTTTGAGCACCTGCATAAATAATGCCAAATTTTGAAACATCAATCGGACGAGAAAGAATAGTTGATGACATATCAACCACCAAAGGAATATCCCCCACATCAGGAACGGAGTGGAATTCAACACCACCGATTGTTTCATTCGGTGTGTAATGGACATAAGCAGCCGTATCATTTAACTGCCATGTATCAAAATCAGGAATTGTTGTGAAATTAGTATCTTCGGAACTAGCCGCTGTATTAATCTCACCATATTTACTTGCCTCAGCAATCGCCTTTTTTGACCAAGTTCCTGTATTAATATAATCTGCATGCATTGTATTGCGTGAACAGAACAAATTCATTGGAACCATAGCGAATTGACTACTTGCACCACCTTGTAAAAATAAAACCTTATAACTATCAGGAATTGCTAATACCTCTCGCAAATCGCTCTCAGCTTGTGCTGCAATCGACATAAATTCCTTACCTCGATGGCTCATTTCCATTACTGACATGCCAGTACCTTGCCAATCTGACATTTCTTGTTGAGCATGTTCTAATACAGCAGCAGGTAACATGGCAGGACCTGCACTAAAATTATATTTGCGAGTCATAAACCCTATCCTTTGATTACTATTTAAGAATGAAGGTGATGATACTCTAAAATATCTATAAAGGGCTAGTTTATTAAAAATAAAGATAGAGAAAATTTATGTTAATAGCTTTTTAGCAATGCTATTAGTTATAACAATACCATTGTTATAACACTAAGAAGGTACTGATCAAATTATTAGTAACTCCAGCCTAATTTCCTACTCAAGCCACTGCTACGCTTTACGCCAAGCGTACAGGCGTTTATAAATTCTGCTTGGTTTCCTGCAATTAATACGTCTTGTTTGGCTCGTGTTATGCCTGTGTAGATGAGTTCTTTGCTGACGACTGGGTTATGTTGTGGTGGCAGTATCATGAGTAGATGATCAAATTCGGAGCCTTGGCTTTTGTGGATGGTCATGGCGAAGGCGGTTTCGTGTTGGGGGAGTTGTCGGGTTGAGATTTTTCTGATATTGCCGTCTGCGGTGGGGAAATAGGCGTAAAATTGTTCTGACTCTGAGTTTTTCCAAATCAAACCAATATCACCATTAAATAGGTCAAGCTCATAGTCATTACGGCTAATCATAATGGGTTTACCGTGAAAATCGCCTGTTAGCGGGCAGTTTAAAGCGGTGATGATTTTTTGATTGATGTTTTCTACGCCGAATTCGCCATTGCGTAACGCAGTGAGTACGCGGATGCTTTCAAATTGTTGTAAAGCATCTTCAATATGCTTTTGTTTAATATACTGGCGATAGCGTTTAACTGCCCATTGAATACATTTTGGGTTTAATTCATTGCCTTCAAGCTCTAGCCAGTTTGCATCAGGGAATTGCGGGTTAAGCAATACCTGTTGTAAAGCCGTTTGCCCATTGCGTTGGTTGATATATTTTGCAGCAGTGCCAATGCCACTGTTTGCATCGAAGCGATAACTTTTGTGCAGTAAAGCAATGCTGCGGCTAATTGCTGGTGGTGGAGTGTGTGGAGGTGTTAAAGCACCTGCTTTAATTACGCCAAGTTTTTCTAGTTGCTTGATTAAATTTTCAGGGTAATCAATATTTTGCCCATGCCCTGTAATATCACCTAATACGCTGCCCGCCTCAACCGAAGCAAGTTGATCACGATCGCCTAATAAAATCAATTGAGTATGCTCAGGAATAGCGGTTAATAGCTTTGCCATAAGGGGCAAATCAACCATTGATGCCTCATCAATCACAAGGGTATCAACAGGAATAGGATTTTGGGCATGGTGATAGAAGCCTTTCGGTGAGTATTTTAGCAAGCGGTGAATGGTTTTTGCTGTTTCGGGAATGGCTTGTTTTTCTTCCTCTGTGAGTGCTGATAAACGCGGGCTTTGCTTACCGAGGCGGATGGATTCAGCCAAGCGTGCGGCAGCTTTGCCTGTTGGTGCGACTAATTCGATATGCGAGTCGGGCTTTTGAGCAAGTAGCAAGGCTAAAATGCGAATAACCGTTGAAGTTTTGCCTGTACCCGGACCACCTGAAATCACAACAAAGCGGTTTAATAAGCTAATAGCCGCGGCGACTGCTTGCCAATCAATTTCAGTATCCGTTTTCGGAAACAAGCGTTGCAAGCCCGCTGTGAGTAATGCGGTATCAAGGTTTTTATTTGGCTGCAAGCGAACTTGAATGGCTGAGGCAAGCTGGTTTTCATATCGCCAGTATTTTCCAAGATATAAGCGAGTATCGTCTAAAATCAATGGGGCAGGAAATGTACTTTTAACCCAAGGGTGTTGCTGTAAAGCAGATAACCAAGTGCTTAATTCTGGTGCTTTTATATCGCTGTCTTGATGTTTAGGAAAGGACTGATTGGCATAATCTTGTAAATCAATACACACATGCCCTTGCAAGTTTTCACTGCTCAATATCGCAGCAGCTAAAGCAACTGCCTTATTCGGTTGCTTCTGATTAATATACTTTGCAAAATAATATGCTAAGGCAGGAATTTCATCATTTTGCATACGTGTTTTAAGTTGTTTAAGCATAGCATTACTCAAGAAAAGGAAGGATTTCACGACTCACTGTGCTTTTAACATCATTTGGCGTAACGACTTCTACTTGAAAGAACATGGGTTTGGGGTCGCTTGCAGATGTTTCGTAGTTATAAATAATAACATCATAAGATTTGGCTATAGGAGAATTGCTACTGCCTATAGTGAATGATTGTTTACCAGTTCCATCATTATAACTAACCACGGTTCCTTTCGGCATAGGATTCCCATTAACATCTGTAATTTGCATTTTGAATTGTGCTGTTCCTGTTTCGCTTGCATCAATTTTATTCATTTCTGTTCCAGTATCAGGATCAAAGAACTTAATAACAGGATAAGAACCAGATAAAGCTAATACCAAGTTGCTTCTTACATAGATATTTCTGTTATCGCTACAGTTTGAAGCATCACATAAAATACCATTGTATTTGCCATCGCCTGCATCGCGGATACCATTTTGATTGAAATCCTTAAATTCCTCTGAGCCTGCATCGTAGCGACCATTTTCATTGCTGTCTAAATAAGCCTCACCCCTATCATCAAATAAATCACCATCATCTTTGATGCCATTACCATTCAAATCAGTAAAGCTTTCTTCGCCTAGCATCGTTGCTAGAATAGTCACCCGTCCATCACTTGGTCTGGGTTGCGAGCTTCGCCATGTTACGCTACAACGACCATCTTGAATTAAACAACTCGGTTCAATTTGCCCACCTTCTGCCATAAAGCTAACAGAAGTGCCATCAGGTACAGGGTTATTGAAATGATCTGAAGCGATAACAGAAATGGTTACTTCTTCATTATTCCATTCTAATGCCTCAGGATTCAGTGTATCAGCGTACAATGTAAAGCTATTTTGGTCAGCAACACCTGTAGAAATAACCAAATTATCGGATTGTGTGAAAATATCTGGATTAGAATCAAGCTTCGCCATAACCCGTACATTAGTTGCTACATTGCCAGAATTGACATAGACATAAGCTAAACCAGATTCATCCGTTGTTGCGGTTGTATTCGATAATTTGATACCACCGATTGAGGTATTTAAGCTAAATGAAATAGTCTCATTAGGCATTAAATTACCCTTTTGATCTTCCAATAAGAAAGTTAAACGGCTACTTTCATTCATCCCAAAACCTTTAATACCAATTTGTTTAGGCGTGGCTGATACAAATTGGATGCTGTTTGGAATAGCTTCATACGTATTTGTATCTGTACTGGAGTTTGTAGTTGATCCAGTAGCACTCGCTGCTAGTGTTTTTATTCCACCTTCAGGGAAAGTAAAACCTAGAGAAAACGTTGTTTTACGAGCTTTAATATTGCCACTGCCTGAGGTTTCAACCACAATTTCAGCAACGCCTCCTGTACCCTTTTCAGCATCTTCTTTTGGAGCAACTGAAAAATACATATAGCTTGGCGTATCTTGATTAGTACTACCAATTTCCATTTCAGGTGCTTTAGGTGCAAGCACGCCTTTGTCTAAACTCACCTTTACGGTAGTGCCAGCAGGCATGGGTTGATAGCCAGCAGGAAAATTAGGAGCAGTTAATTCATTAGCAGGTTGTAAAATACTGTTATCACCAACCATCGCATAAGTTAAATCTTCTTGCTCATGAGGAAACTCACAGTTCAACTGTTTATCAACATTACCCAATTGTCCACTTAAAGCGATTGCAATTGAGGTTCCTTGTGCAGGTACATTAATAAGTCCACCAATATGTTCGACATATTTATTTTGAGTAGGATCATAGACATACACTTGTAAACGAGGAATATCACTCGCCATAACTAATGTTAAGCTATCGCGGGCATAGATATTTTTCACATCAGGGCTACATTGGCTTGCTGCATTGTCAGTGTTTTTACAAAGCACGCCATTGTATTTCCCATCTGCTAAGTCGTATTTTCCATTTTGGTTAAAATCCCAAAACTCCTCATTTTTTTCGTTATAAACACCATCCTCATTGTCATCGCGGAAGGCTTCATCCATGTCGTAAAATGTTTCGTCGTTATCCAACATTCCGTTGCCATTGGCATCAATAAAGCTTTCTTCGCCAACCATTGTTGCCAATATAGTTGCTCGACCATAGCAAGGGCGTGGATTACTACTATGCCATTTAACAGTACATGTTCCTTTAACTGTTTCACATTCAGGTTCAATTTGCCCACCCTCTGTTGTGAAATAAATTTTTGTTCCATCAGGCACAGGATTATTAAAATGATCTGCAGCCCAAGCTGTAATATCCACTTCTGTTCCATCGTAATTGGCTGCATTAGGGTTAAATACGCTTGCACTGAGCGATAAACTATTTTGATCTGCCACACCCGTAGAAATTGTCAAAATATCAGATGTTGCAGTAATTGATTGATCATTATCATAAGTGGCAGTTACTCGAACATTAGTTGCTGTTGTGCCAGAATGAATTACGGTTTGAACAACACCTTGCTCATCAGAAATAGCAGAAGCAGGATATAAATTAATGCCACCTGTTGCCGAATTCAGACTAAAATTAACTTTTTGATTAGGAACAGGCTGACCATTACGATCCATTATTTTGAATTGGACAGTCGATTCTTCTACTTGCCCAAAGCCCTTTATACCTAAACTTGATGGTGTTGCAGACATATATCGCAAAGAATTAACAACAGCCGCCTCAACATTAATCGTTGCAGTTGCCGTAATCTCTTTACCATTGATCATTGCTGTAGCAGTAATAAGATCATCTCCAACACAGCCATTTGCTGTATAAGTGGCTTCTACCAAGCCATTAACAGCATCTACAGGTGAAGTAATATTTGCAAAATTTTGCTTAGAACAGTCTGATGTAAATGAAACAGAAGCTGAGTCGGTATAGCGATTACCATCCTCATCGACTAGATAGACGGATAATTTGCTAGACGCTAACGCTTTAAGATTAGGGGTTGCCAGCTTGATTTTACCCGCGGTAAAAACATCGCCCTCTAAAATGCCTAATTGTGTATTTGTTAAATCTTTTTTTAGATTTAAAGTAATATTTTTCTGAATGTATATACTTTTTTGAGCTTGATTACATTTATAATTATTTTTAGCACATAACGAACCGTTATATTTACCATCTTTCCCGTCATAAATACCATTACCATTTAGATCCCAGAAAGTTTCTCCAATATCATAATGACCATTTTCATTATCATCACGATAAGCATCTTCTGGTAAATCACTAAAAGGCTCATCTTCATCAAATAATCCATTCCCATTAATGTCAACAAAGCTTTCCTCACCTAACATATGGGCACTAACTGTTATTACTCCATTGGCTGGTCTAGGCGCACTACTTTTCCATTTTATATCACATGTACCGTTGATTAGTTCACACTCAGGATCAACTTGTCCCCCTTCTGTTGAAAAATAAACTTTTGTTCCATCAGGCACAGGATTATTAAAATGATCCGCTGCCATAACCCCAATATCTATTTGTACATTATCATATATCCATGCTTCTTCAGTTATTAGCTTCTCTATATCCTTTACTTTAATCCCTAAAGAAAAGCTATTTTGATCAGCAATACCCGTTGAAATCGTTAAAATATCAGAAGTTGTCTTAATATTATTATTTTCTTCTAAAACAGCTGTAACACGAATATCTGTTGGGATGTTTCCAGCATGAACAGTGGTTGTAACAATACCTTCAGAATCAGATCTTGCTATTTCAGGATAAACGTAAACCCCTCCCGCACTAGTACCTAATGAAAAATGGACTTGTTTATTTGCTGCAGGCTTACCACTTGAGTTAATAACTTTAAAAGAAACAATAGAATTCTCTACCTGTCCAAAACCTTTTAAATACAATCGTGATGGCTCTACACTCATTCGTTGTATTGAGCTAACAACTCCATCTGAATTAGTACTAGGCTTATCATAAAAACCTGACTGCTCACCACAAGCTGATAAGAACATAGAAACAAAGAAAATAATGCATAAACGCATAAACATAGTCGTAACCTCTTAGCTCTCGCTAAATTATTATTCTTATTATGAAGGCATAAATATAATTTATTATTTTGCAGTA
>JALWYT010000127.1 GCA_026992705.1 Thiotrichaceae bacterium | reverse complement strand
TCAATGTTTGAAGGGGCAATCCCTTGTGGTTGCCCAGTGAGGCATGATGTAGGGGCAATCCCTTGTGGTTGCCCTTGTGTAGGGGCAATCCCTTGTGGTTGCCCAGTGAGGCTCATTTTTATTATTATATGAAACCAATTATTAAGATAATCTTATTATTCATAGTATTCGCTAACACTAGTACCATTGAGATTGCTTCAGCTAAAGAAGTCTATCAAGAACCGCAAGCCTTTCTACAAGAAGTCTTCAAGGGTAAAGTACCGAAACCGCGCCTGATTTGGATTACTAAAGCTCGGCGAGCGGTGATTAAAAAAATCTTAGGGCATAAACCCCGCAGTATGCGGATTCGTTACTGGGCACGGGATGGACGCACTGTTTGGATTTTAGAAGAAATTGGTAAGGAACTACCTATTACTAGCGGTATTGTAGTCAACAAAGGAGAAATAGAACTGATTAAGGTATTGATTTTCCGCGAAAGTCGGGGCTGGGAAATACGCTATCCTTTTTTTACAAATCAGTTCAAACAGGCAAAGATAACCAAATCTTATCAACTGAGTCAGCATATCGATGGGATTACTGGTGCTACCCTCTCCGTGAGGGCATTGAAAAAATTGGCTCGGCTAAGCCTGTATTTACATCAACAAAGCAATCAGGGTAAAAAGTTCTAATGCCGCGCAAATATTTTAATCTGCATCGTTGGCACCGTTATTTAGGGCTAACTATCTTATTATTTGTAATTCTGCTATCCATCACTGGCATATTATTGAATCATACTGAAGACTTACAACTAGCAAAACGTTATGTGCATTCCGAGTGGATTTTGAAATGGTACGGGATTCAGACACCAACAATTGATGTAGCCTTTCCACTAGAGAGCGAAACCAAACAACGCTGGCTGAGTGCAATTGATGAAAAATTGTATTTAAATCAACAGCTATTACTTGAACATTTTGAGGGAAATTTACTGGGTGCGGTAGAAACTTCAGAACAATTAATTGTTGTATTGATTAGTGAACAGCTCCTATTATTTACATTAGAAGGAGAATTGATAGAAGGCTTAACGCCAATACAGGGATTGCCAAGCGGAATTAATGCTTTAGGTTTAAATAATCAGAAACAAATAGTTGTGCGAACTGCTACAGGATTATATCAACCAGATACAGAGTTTCTCTTTTGGAAAAAATTTTCAGGTGATAAGGTTAAACAAATCAAAATACAATGGATTCTGCCACAATCCCCACCCAAAAGATTACAACAACAGCTTAGTATGCAAATGTCTATTTTGCCTTGGGAAAGGCTATTATTAGATTTACATAGTGGGCGTTTATTAGGCAATTGGGGCGTATATATTATGGATGCCGTAGCAATCTTGCTTCTCATTTTGGCACCAACTGGGTTTTTCATCTGGTTGCGGCAATGGTATCGGCGCAGGCGTGCTAATGCCATTAAGTTAAGCCAAACCTAACAGGTTTTGCCTGTTAGGTTGATAATTTTAAATTTGACAAGTCATAGACGCACTTTCAGGTGGCGCAAGCAGGGCATCAATTTTAGCCGCACAAATAAAATCATTTTCCGATAAGCCACCAATCGCATGAGTAGAATAACGCACTAAACAGCGACTATAAGCAACTTCCAAATCAGGATGATGATCTTCATTATGAGCAATCCATGCTAAAGCATTAACAAATGCTATTGTTTCATAATAGTTCTTAAATTTATAGGCGCGACTGATTTCAGTTGCTGTATCATTAAGTACCCAATCTTGAAGTTGACTTAATAAGCCTTGCGCCTCATCCTTTGTCAAAGGAGTTACCCCGCCTTCACAAGGTTTACAACGTTTTGTGGTTAGAGTCGTCACTTTTGCTCCTTGGGTTCAACATAATGGGGATCATTAGGATTAAGAAAAATAAAGC
>JALWYT010000126.1:3072-6718 GCA_026992705.1 Thiotrichaceae bacterium | reverse complement strand
CTTAATATTATTGTTCTATATAACTACTATAGAAATACTATCATAAAAGACTGTTTTAATGATTAATATTTTAGTTGGTTTAGTAAAGTTATACTAAGCTTACTATTATTACTAAAAATAAACTAAAAATAGTATCTGCATCTAACACGACGTATTGATATTAGAATCAATATACAAAGAGGTGCTTATGAATAAAAACACACTACAAATAAAGTCGATTACTCGTGATTCTATTCCTGCTGCTTTGCAAAAGGCTCAGCAATACCGTGCTTTGGGTTTGGGGGCTGAGGCGGAGAGTATTTGCTTGGATATTCTTGCCTGTGATGAAAGTAATGATGAAGCCATTGTTTTGTTGCTGCTAGCTTTGACAGATCAATTTGAGAAAGGTCCTGCGGATTTGGCTCAGCGGGCAAATGCCTTATTGCCTAAGCTGAAAAATCAATATGAGCAATTTTATTACGAAGGCATTATTTGTGAGCGACGTTGCAAGGCGTTAATTCATCAATCGGGCTTGCGTTCGCGGCATCATGCGTATGAGTTTTTACAGCGTGCTATGTATTGTTATGAGCAGGCGGAGGCAATTCGTCCTAAGGGGAATGATGAGTCAATTTTGCGGTGGAATGCTTGCGTTAGGATATTGCAGCGGTATCCCTATTTAGAACCGAATGAAAATAATGATGATTTGGGGGTAGAATGAAACGCTTGCCTTATCTTTTTACATCACTAATCGGGCGAAAATTTTTAGCCGCTGTTACAGGCTTTATTTTATTAAGCTTTTTGCTGCTACATGCCTTTGGCAACCTCAATAGCTTTGCGGCAGATACTGTAGATGGTGTTCCCGCTATTAATGCTTATGCGGATTATTTGCGAAGCATGGCAACGCCGTTAATGCCTAAATCCGTTTTGTTATGGCTTATCCGTATTATTTTGATTGTTGCTTTTGTGTTGCATGTGTTTGTGGTGTTGTCTTTGGCTAAAACTAATCGAGCAGCCCGCCCGATTGCTTATCATCAAACACCGCAGAAAACCGCATCTTATGCAGCCCGCTGGGTATTAGCGAGTGGTTTGATAGTATTGCTGTTTATTATTGTTCATCTTAGCCATTTTTCGTTTGGTGTATTAACGCCATTTGCGTTTATTGAGGGAGATATTTATCACAATCTTGCCAGTGCATTTCAATCACCTTTTTATGTGATGTTTTATTTACTGGCATTGGCGGCATTGGGCTTTCACTTGCATCATGGAATATGGAGCTTAACACAAACCCTTGGCTTGGATAATCCTGATCGTAATTTAATGTTCCGCTTGCTTGCTAGCTTAATAACAGCACTGCTGATTAGTCTATTTGCTAGCATTCCCTTAGCATTCTACTTTGGCTTATTAGCCTTTCACCCATGAGGCATGGATTATGAAATTAGATGCACGCATTCCACCTGGTTCAATAGAAAATAAATGGGCATCGCATTTGGAACACACGCGTTTGGTTGGTCCGAGAAATCGGGGTGATTACCATGTCATTGTGATTGGCTCGGGCTTGGCGGGGGCATCTGCTGCCTCTTCTATTGCGGCAATGGGCTATAAAGTGGATTGTTTTTGCTTTCAGGATAGTCCACGCCGTGCCCATAGTATTGCTGCTCAAGGCGGAATTAATGCGGCAAAAAATTATCGGGAAGATGGTGATTCGGTATATCGCTTGTTTTATGACACCCAAAAAGGCGGCGACTACCGTGCCAGAGAAGCCAATGTTTGGCGATTAGCTCAGCTTAGCACGAATATTATTGATCAAGCCGTTGCTCAAGGCGTGCCATTTGCTCGTGAATACAATGGCTTATTGGCAAACCGTTCTTTCGGTGGGGTCTTAGTGGAGCGAACTTTTTATTGTCGGGGCGAAACAGGACAGCAATTATTGCTTGGTGCAAATTCTGCATTAGCCAAAGAAATCCAACTTGGGCATGTAAAAATGCACACTCGCAGCGAGATGTTGGATATCGTTGTCATTGATGGGCGATGCCGCGGGGTAATTGTTCGCAATTTGGTTACAGGAGCCATTACACGCCATGCTGCCGATGCGGTGGTGCTGGCATCAGGCGGTTATTCCAATGTATTTCATTTATCCACCAATGCCATTGGCTGCAATGTCACCGCAACATGGCGAGCTCATAAACACGGAGCAGGTTTTGCCAACCCTTGTTTTACGCAAATTCACCCAACTTGCATTCCTGCGGCGGGTGAATATCAATCTAAACTCACCTTGATGAGTGAATCACTGCGAAATGATGGGCGAATTTGGGTTCCCAAAAAAGCAGGGGATACTCGCCCACCCAATGAGATTCCCGAAGCAGAACGCTATTATTATCTGGAAGAACGCTACCCTCGCTTTGGTAATTTAGTCCCGCGTGATGTGGCATCGCGGAACGCAAAACAAGTGTGTGATGAGGGTTTAGGCGTGGGGGCTAGCAAGCGTGGCGTATATTTAGATTTTCGGGATGCCCAAAAAGAACAGGGCAGAGCGGCGATTTCTGCTAAATACAGTAATTTATTTGAAATGTATGAGCGAATTACGGGCGAATCCCCCTTTGAAACGCCCATGCGAATTTACCCTGCTCCGCATTATGCGATGGGTGGTTTGTGGGTCGATTATAATTTAATGACGACCCTGCCAGGCTTATTCGCCATTGGGGAGGCTAATTTTTCCGAACACGGGGCTAATCGCTTGGGGGCAAGCTCTTTAATGCAATGCCTAGCAGATGGCTATTTTATTTTGCCAAATACGCTAGGCGATTACCTTGGGCGACATAAACACGGTGAGATTGATACCGAGTATAAAGCATTTCAGCAAGCAGAAGAGCGTGTGCAGCAGAGCATTCGGTCATTACTAGCCATTCAAGGCTCCAAATCTGCTGAATATTTTCACCGTGAATTAGGCAATATTATGAATCATTACTGCGGAATTTCACGTGATAAAAAAGGCTTGAAAACGGCATTAGAGATGATTCCAAAGCTGCGGGAACAATTCTGGCAGGAACTAAAAATTACAGGCGGCGATAAAGAGCTTAATCAAAATCTGGAATATGCAGGGCGAGTGGCGGATTTTCTCGAATTTGCCGAATTGCTGTGTCGGGATGCCTTAGAGCGTGATGAATCCTGCGGCTGCCACTTCCGCGAAGAACATCAAACGCAGGACGGTGAAGCCTTACGCGATGATGAGAATTTTGCTCATGTCGCAGTGTGGGAATATCAAGGCGAAAATCAGCCTGAGCGATTACATAAAGAAGCCTTGCATTTTGAAGTCCTGCCACTTAGCCAAAGGAATTACAAAACATGAAGTTCACACTCCATATCTGGCGACAGGAAAACGCCAATGCTCAAGGTGGCTTTAAAAGCTATCAAGTAGATAATATCAGTGCCGAATTTTCATTTTTGGAAATGCTGGATTTGCTCAATGAGCAATTAACCTTGCAAGGCGAAACACCGATTGCCTTTGATTCAGACTGCCGAGAAGGTATCTGCGGCATGTGTTCCTTAATGATTAATGGGCAAGCTCACGGCTCACAACAAGAAACCACGACCTGCCAACTCTATATGCGGCATTTTGAAGACGGTTCAGAAATCACCATCGAACCTTGGCGAGCTAAAGCCTTCCCCG
>JALWYT010000126.1:0-3062 GCA_026992705.1 Thiotrichaceae bacterium | reverse complement strand
CAGGCGGCTATATCAGTGTCCACTCTGGCGTAAAACCTGACCCCAATGCCACCCCGATTCAGCCAGATATTGCCGAACAAGCCCTAGATGCGGCAACCTGCATCGGCTGCGGAGCCTGCGTCGCCGCCTGCCCCAATGCCTCCGCCATGCTCTACACCGCTGCCAAAGTCGCCCACCTAGGCTTACTCCCACAAGGTCAACCCGAACGCTACCCACGAGTCATCGCAATGGTCGAACAAATGCAAAAAGAAGGCTTCGGAGCCTGCCGCAACGCAGGCGAATGCCAAAACGCCTGCCCCAAAGGCATTGGTATATCCTTTATCAGCCAAATGAACCGAGACCTACGACATGCTTTATTCAAATACCCCATTGATCGACGGGGGAAAGTTAAGGCGATTTGAGGGTGAGATTCATGCTATAATTTATAGTAATTTGAGCGACATTTGAGAATAATATGTGAGATCGCAGTAATCTTACCCTTCTAACAAAACTACTTTTTTATAGACTATTATTACATGGCAGAGGAAGAATACTATCTAATACTGTTGACTTAAATTTCTCTATTCCAAAGTTTTGTTCGTAAGCTTGCAGTTGCTATTGGCTAGTAGTTATACTTGTTTACTATATAAAATCAAGCCGCTAGGTTCTCTACAAAGTATTTTCATTCCATTAGCCTATACCCATGTTGATTGCATCAAGGGAAATTTTGTTGGATTCTACGCTTTGCCAACGTGTTAATCAGGGCTTCTTCAAAAAATAAACTATATTCTTTTAGTATCATGAATCATGACAAGCAATTTTTTTCAATCGATACCCGTATCTATTATGAGGATACAGACTCTGGTGGCGTGGTGTACCATGCTAATTATTTAAAATATATGGAGCGTGCTCGTACAGAGTGGCTACGGAATTTAGGCTTTGAGCAAGATCAAATAGTTAATGATTTACAAACTATTTTTGCGGTACGTTCAGTACAAATTGAATATTTAAAACCTGCAAGACTTAATGATTTATTACAAGTCACCGCAAGCATTAAAGAGTATAAACGAAGTTTTTTTATATTTTTTCAACAAATTCATAAAAAGCTAGTAAATGGACAAACTGAGCTACTAATTGAAGGAACAATTAAAGTCGTTGCAATTAATACAAAAAATTTTAAACCGAGAAAAATACCTAAATCATTAATGGAGAGTCTTTATGGACACTAATTTATCAATACTAAAACTTATTACGGATGCGAGTTTAGTAGTACAAGTTGTCATCGCTATTTTGGTTATTTCTTCATTAATGTCATGGACATTAATTTTAGTAAAGGGCGGTAAACTTAGACAAGCAAGACGCTGTACAGAGAGGTTTGATGAACAGTTTTGGAGTGGTATCTCACTTAACTCACTTTATGATGAACTAGGCACAAAATCTAAACGACGAGCTTTAGAACGAATATTTTATGATGGTTTTAGTGAATATAAACGAATTCGTTCGGCGGAAGCCTCTAATAGTTTTCCATTAGTTGATGCTGTCGGGCGTACTATGCGTGTTGCCATTTCACGTGAAGTAAGTAACTTAGAAAAGAACTTAGCTTTTCTTGCTACGGTTGGTTCAACAGCTCCTTATATTGGTTTATTTGGAACAGTTTGGGGGATTATGAATTCTTTTATTTCAATAGGAGCTATGCAACAAGCAACATTAAGTGTCGTTGCACCGGGTATTGCAGAGGCTTTAATTGCAACAGCAATTGGTTTATTCGCTGCAATTCCAGCAGTCGTTGCTTATAATCGTTTTAATGATGCAATTGATCGACTTGATCTTAGTTATGAAAATTTTAAAGAAGAATTTTTATCCTTATTGGAACGACAAGTGTTAATAAGAAAAAAGGGCTAAATCATGCGAAGCCAACGTCGTAGAAAAGTTATGTCAGAAATGAATGTTGTACCCTATATTGATGTTATGTTGGTATTGTTAGTTATCTTTATGGTAACCGCTCCAATGATGCAAGCGGGCGTAATGGTTGATTTGCCTGATGTGAATGCTAAACCTCTAGACTCTAATAATCAGCAGGAACCGTTAATATTAGCTATTGATGCAGATGGGAACTATTTATTAGATGATGGGTCACAAATTCAACTTATGGCGATATCAAAATATGTTGCCGGTTATCTAGGTGATGTCCCTAATAGACCGATTTATTTACGAGCAGATGAGCATGTACCCAATGGATATGTGGTTAAAGCTATGATTGCTATACAAAAAGCAGGTGCAAAAAATATTGGCATGATGGCAAATATTGTAACTGATACAGTAAACAACAATAATTAATTTTTTATGCTTAAAGAACTGTTAGAAAATCCAAAAGCTTTGTTTTGGGCAGTTATCATCCATTTAGTAGTGATATTACTGATGGTAACTAGTTTTCAGTTTAGTAAAAAAAATGAAACACAAACTCAAGCTACTCCGGTTACAGTTATTGATGCTAATCGTGTTTTAAGCCAAAAAATACCAACGGCTGAACTTACTTCAGAATTACCACAAACCACACAAAAAATTGTTGACAAAGATGATCAAGAAAAAAACAGCAGCTTATTAACTGCAAAAGAAGTAGTATTAGCAGCACTGCAAAAACAACAAAAAAAAGAAGAAACTTTACGTAAAGAAATGCAAGAGCAGTCACGTAAAAACAACGAAGAAATAGAACAAAAAAAGGAACAAGAAGCTGCTAAACAACGAGAAAAAGAGCGTCAGCGTGCAAAAGAGCTAGCTAAAAAAGAGGCTGAAAGAAAAAAACTTGCAAAAGAAAAACGTAGAAAAGAAAGGATTGAGGCACGTAAACGAGCTGAGGTTAAAAAGAAAAAAGAGGAAGAAGAACGCAAGCGAGCTGAGGCTAAAAAAGAGGAAGAACGTAAGCGTGCAGAAGCGAAAAAGCGTAAAGCTGAAGAAGTCCGTAAGCAAGCTGAGGCAAAAAAGAAAAAAGAAGAAGAACGCAAACAAGCTACTGCTAAAAAAGCCGCAGAAGAAGCCGCTGCTAAAAAGAAAGCCGAAGCAGAAAGAGAGCGAAAGCGTAAAGC
>JALWYT010000125.1 GCA_026992705.1 Thiotrichaceae bacterium | reverse complement strand
TTATGTTGGTATTTCTCCATATTGTTGCATTACATGCAGTCGGTTCAAACAACCCTGAAGGTATTGAAATTAAAGAAGGTCCAAAAGGTAATCGTTGGAGTGACACGGCACCTGCTGATGGTATTCCTTTTCACCCATACTACAGTGTGAAAGATATTGCTGGTGTAGTCGCTTTTTTAATTGTATTTTTTGCGATTGTTTTCTTCGTACCTGAAATGAATGGTTACTTCCTTGAACATGCTAATTTTGAACCTGCCAACCCATTAAAAACACCAGAACATATTGCACCTGTTTGGTACTTCACACCATTCTACACCGTATTACGTGCAGTACCTGACCCATTTGGTGGAACCTTGGCAATGTTTGCTGCAATTATTGTTTTATTCTTACTACCTTGGATTGATAGAAATCCTATTAAATCACACCGTTATCGTAATCGTGCAAATAAAGTAAATCTTGCTTGGTTTGTTATTACCTTTATCATTTTAGGCTATTTGGGTGTGCAACCAGTAACAGATGTACTAAAAGAACTTGGCACACGCATGACACAAGTGTACTTCTTATTCTTTGCGGTATTAGCGATTCATAGTAATCCTAAAGAAGCAAAGTATGGCTTATGGTTTGTGGTCTTATTGTTAGTAGTAGGCATTACGGATTACTTACGTTTTGATCCAAGTTTCTCTGCTGAACAAGTATCACAGTTCTGGAAGCAGTTAACTATTCCAGTTGCTTATTTAGCAATGACTTTATTAATGCCTATGATTAATCCTAGCTGTAATGCTGAAAAGACCGTACCAGAGAGGATCGCATAATGAATATTAAACAAACGATTATTGCTTTCGCTTTTGCTGCGGTAGCTTTACCTCTTTCAGCATTTGCAGGTGGTAGTGCTCATTTACAATCTGCAAATATTGATTTACATGATAAAGATAGTTTGCAGCGTGGAGCAAAATATTACATAAATTATTGTATGGCTTGTCATTCTTTAAAATTTAGTCGCTATAATCGTATGGCGGAAGACCTCGGTTTGACTGAAGATGAAGTTAAAGAAAACTTAATTTTTACCCGTGATCCAAAAAAAGACAAACCAACTAAGATTGGCTCTTTAATGGAAAATGCTTTGGATCATGAGTCTGCTGCTAAATGGTTTGGTACACCTCCACCTGATCTATCATTAGTTGGTCGCTCTCGTGGTGCGGATTGGATTTATACCTATTTAAATTCCTTTTATAAGGATGATTCACGTCCATTTGGTGTAAACAATACGGTTTTTCCCAATGTTGGTATGCCACATGTACTCATGGGTTTGCAAGGTCTACAAAAGCTTGAGGAAGAGCCTGCAACTGAAGGCGAGTCTAAAGAAGGTCATCATGCCGCCCCTAAGTTTGTTATGGAGCGTACAGGTGTTATGACCGAGGATGACTACCGTGAAGTCACTCGTGATTTAACTAACTTCTTAACTTATGTGAGTGAACCTGCACAATTACATCGTAAAACTTATGGTGTATTTGTCATGATCTTCTTAGCGATATTCTTTGTTTTTGCTTATTTGTTGAAAAAAGAATATTGGAAAGATGTTCATTAAACCATATTGTGATATAAAATACTGAGTTAACTTTTCTACTGCATTTTCAGTAAAAAAACTTAGTAACAGAAAACTACCCTAATTTCGGTTAGGGTGGTTTTTCTATTTCTGTACACTAGAAAAATATAATACCCGTAGCTCGCATATATAGCTTTTTTGTGGAATGCGGGGCATACATACTACTGTATTTTAGATATTAGTAGTTATATCGTATGACCTACAGTGTATTTTATGACGAAGTTCGAGCTGAATTTATCAATTAAATAAATAGCTTTGTTTTATGGAGTATTAAAAGAATGGCAGCAGTTTCAAATCGACGTTCAGTCATGACACTCTTCTCAGCACCTGATAATGCAAATAGTCATCGTGTAAGAATTGTTCTTGCTGAGAAGGATATTCAGGCAGATATCATCAATATTAATCCTGATAACCCTCCTGAAGACCTTGCTGATTTAAACCCTTATAATACTGCTCCAACATTAATTGATAGAGAACTCGTTTTATATGAGTCCCGTATTATTATGGAATACTTAGATGAGCGTTTTCCTCACCCGCCATTAATGCCTGTTGACCCTGTTTCTCGTGCCCACTCACGCCTCGCTTTATACCGTATTGAAAAAGATTGGTATTCATTACTTGATGATATTGAAGGAGAAGATAAAAACAAAGCAGAAATAGCACGCTCGATATTGCAAGAAGGTGTATTATCTGCGAGTAGTGTATTTGAACATAAACCTTATTTCTTAAGCGATACTTTTTCTTTAATTGATGCAACCATTGCTCCAATTTTATGGCGTTTACCCAAGTATGGAATTAATGTTCCAGAAAATGCTAAGCCGATACTTGCTTATATGGATCGTGTATTTTCCCGCGATGCCTTTCAGGTTGCACTAAGTGACGCAGAAAAAGCGATTCGCCCATAAGATTGGAACAGGAGTAGAATCATGATTCCAAAACGTCCTTATTTCTTCAGAGCTTTTTATGATTGGATTACAGATAATGGTCTTACACCACATTTAGTTGTTGATGCTGAATTTGAAGGAGTAGATGTACCGCGTGCTTATGTCGAGAATGGAAAAATTATTCTAAACGCAAGCCTTGATGCAGTAAGAGGTTTAGTGTTAGAAGATGAATACGTTAGCTTTAGTGCACGTTTTGGTGGAAAACCCTATGATATTTATCTGCCCATTTATTCTATCCTCGGTATTTACGCAATGGAAAACGGTGAAGGTATTGTCCTTGCTGAATTAGATGGTGGCGAAATACCTCCAGGTCCTTTTGCTCAACCTGTTTCTAAGGATAAAGTAAGTACATCATCGACTGCCACTAAAAAAACGAAAAAGAAACGTCCATCCCATTTAAAGGTCGTTAAGTGATGATTTCAATGATTGCGGCAATGGCAAATCGTCGCGTTATTGGATTCAAAAATAGCATGCCTTGGCATTTACCTGCTGATTTTGCGTGGTTTAAGAAAAACACTCTGAATAAGCCCATTGTTATGGGGCGAAATACTTACAATTCTATCGGCAAACCTCTGCCTAATCGTCGCAATATTATCTTAACCCGTAATCTCAATAACCAAATAGTAGGCTGTGAGTTATTTGATTCACTGAGTGCCATTATAGAAAGCACTAGCGATGCTGCTGAACTAATGATTGCTGGCGGGGCACAGGTTTATCAGCAGTGTCTGCCAATGGCAGATCGCCTTTATCTTACGTTTATTGATGCAGACTATGAAGGAGATACCTTTTTTCCTGATTATTCTCAATATCAGTGGGAAATAATTTATGAGAAGCGACATAAAGCCAATAAAAAAAATGTGCATCCTTATACATTTACTATAATGAACAGAGTCAAATAAAAAAGGATATGTTCATGCGTTCATTACTAATAACAAATGCAAAAATTGTTAATGATGGTGAAATTCAGGAAGCTGATATTTTAATAAAATCAGGAAGGATCGAAAAGATTGCCAGTGAAATTACTGCAGATGCCACCAGCACTGTTTATGATGCTAGAGGAAAAATTTTAATGCCTGGCATGATTGATGGGCAAGTTCACTTCCGAGAACCAGGAATGGAGCATAAAGCCACCATAGCCACCGAAAGCCGAGCCGCAGTTGCTGGTGGAATTACCTCTTATATGGATATGCCCAATACCATTCCCAATACACTTACTGCTGAAATTCTTGAAGAAAAATATCAACTCGCTGCAAAGCACTCATTAGCCAATTATTCATTCTATCTTGGTGCTTCAAACGACAATCTGGAATCAATAAAATCACTTGACCCCAATGCAGCCTGTGGTGTTAAAGTTTTTATGGGAGCCTCAACAGGCAATATGCTGGTTGATGATCCTGATACGCTGGAGCAAATTTTCAAACACTCGCCGATATTAGTCGCAACACACTGTGAAGACACGCCAACCATTCTGGAGAATGAAGAAAGTTATCGACAAATACATGGCGATGACATTCCATTTGAACTGCATCCTATTATTCGTAGTGAAGAAGCCTGCTATAAATCCTCTTCATTCGCGGTAGAACTCGCTAAACAGCACGGCACAAAACTCCATGTTTTGCATATCTCCACTGCCAAAGAAGTCGAGCTATTTTCAAACGATGATTTACAAGACAAGCAAATCAGTGCAGAAGCCTGTGTTCACTTCTTAGTGTTTTCAGATGAAGATTATGCAGAAAAAGGTTCTTTGATAAAATGCAACCCTGCGATTAAAACAGCCGAAGATAGGGCAGGGATTATACAAGGCTTAATGGAAGGGCGAATTGACACCATCGCCACTGATCACGCACCGCATACATGGGAAGAAAAACAAAATAGCTATTTCCAAGCACCATCAGGCTTACCACTTGTACAATATGCTCTACCTGCGATTTTAGAAAACTATCATGATGGTATTTTCACGCTAGAGTTTATTGCCGAGAAAGTCAGCCATGCTGTAGCGAAACGCTTTCAAATTAAAGACAGAGGCTATATTCGAGAAGGCTATTGGGCAGATTTAACCCTGATTGATTTGGATAAAACAACAAAAGCCCTACATCGTAATGTATTATCAAAATGTAAATGGACAACATTTGACGGCTATGAATTCCGCTCCTCAATTGTTGCAACATGGGTCAATGGCAATCGAGTTTGGTACAACGGTGAGATTGAAGATAATAGTTTGGGTATGCGTTTGGCTTTTGAGCGATAGGGAATAATCAGATCAGCAAAAAAAGAACCCTCCAAACGGAGGGCTAATTTAGGGTATGTTTAGATTGGTTAACGTGATTATTTGAAATATTGAAGCCATGACCAAACAATATTCAATCACATTTACCAAGAAGTCTATCGGAGGAGGAGGATGTAAAAATATACATTTAGATAGACTTATCAGATACGCCAAACATATACCGTATCTGTAATCATAATACTAGCAATATAAGTATGTTATTCAATTGTGATTGCTTGCTTTGTTGACGTAGATCATATCTAGTTTTCATTAACTATCGTTAATACAATAACCTCAAACTCTTTGATAAATATCAATGCCCAACTATGTGCATGATTACAGTGGTTTGTTAGATTAAGGAACCTCTGTATATATTTATATTTAAGGTATATCTCTAATGTCGGAAAAAATACAATTCAACCCAGAAATGATTAAACGCTATGACACTTCTGGACCACGTTATACCTCATATCCAACGGCTGTTGCATTTACTGAGCAATTTACAGAAAAGGACTACTTGCAACATGCTCGCAATAGCAATGATGATTTAATTCCAGCCCCATTATCACTCTATTTTCACATTCCATTTTGTGACACCGTTTGCTTTTATTGTGCCTGCAATAAAATTGTTACAAAAGACTACTCCAAAGCCGATACCTACTTAAAATATCTCTACAAAGAAATTGAGATGCAAGCAGAGCTTTATGACGATGATCGTCGTGTAGAGCAATTACACTTTGGGGGCGGAACACCAACATTCCTCAATAACCAGCACATTGAATCCCTAATAGATAAAATCCGTGAACATTTCAATTTATATTTGAGTGATGACGGTGATTATTCTATCGAAATTGACCCCCGCTCAGTCGATGCCACAACCATTAGCGTTTTGCGTGATGTTGGCTTTAATCGCTTTAGTTTAGGCGTACAAGATGTTAATGACAAAGTACAAAAAGCTGTTAATAGGATTCAACCCATTGAAGAAACCCGAGCCATTATCGAAGCCTGCCGTGATAACGATGCTCGCTCTATCAGTATTGATTTGATTTATGGCTTACCTTTCCAAAGCGTTGATAGCTTTAACCAAACCCTCGACGAAATTATCAAGCTATCACCTGACCGTATTTCAGTCTTTAACTATGCTCATCTGCCCAATTTATTTAAACCTCAGCGACGCATTAATGCAGAAGACCTACCATCCGCTGAAGAAAAGCTAGAAATACTACAATTATCCGTAGAAAAGCTAATAGAGCATGGCTATGTTTATATCGGCATGGATCATTTTGCCAAGCCTGATGATGAATTAGCTCTTGCTCAAAAGAACGGCAAACTCCACCGCAATTTCCAAGGCTACACAACCCACTCAGACTGTGACCTTATCGCAATGGGTGTGAGTTCGATTAGCAGTGTAGCAGGTTGCTACAGCCAAAATACTAAAAATAATGAAGACTATTATAAAACCATTGCCACAGGGCATTTCCCCGTTATAAAAGGCTTGAGCCTTGACGATGATGATCTAATCCGCAGGCGTATTATCCAACAACTAGCCTGCCACTTTAAATTAGACTTTGAGCTATTTGAAAGCAGCTATGGCTTCTGCTTTGTTGACGCATTTGCTCGTGAAATGAAAATGCTTCAGCCAATGGTAGAAGACAATTTATTAAGTATTGACGAGGACGGCATACAAGTCTCCAACTCAGGACGCTTCCTAATTAGAAATATTTGCATGGTATTTGATGTTGGTTTACGAAAGAAAGATATTAGCGAGCGATTCTCAAAAGTTATTTAGCAATTACTCTACTTAGACTCTATTAACTTTTAATCTTATTTGAAAATGAAATAAAAACAACTATTTAAATATTCTCTGGTAAATTCTCATAACATTCCGAGCCTCTTCAATAGCTAATG
>JALWYT010000124.1 GCA_026992705.1 Thiotrichaceae bacterium | reverse complement strand
GACTATCACTAGCAGTAATACATTTAGCCAAATATCAGGCAGGGCAGCAAAGTTTAGGCGAGTGCCGACGGTGATAAAAAAGATCCCCATCAAAATATCGCGGAAAGGACGAATTTCTGCTTCGATTTGGTGTTTATATTCTGTTTCACTGAGCATCATGCCTGCTAGAAATGCCCCTAAAGCGAGTGATAAGCCCACCGATTCAGTGACCCAAGCGGCTGTTAAGGCAATTAATAGCACGGTAATATTAAATAATTCCATTGAGTTGGATTTAGCAACCAAATGGAATAGATGCCGCAGGCTGTAATGCCCGATAATTAGCATCAATAAGAAAATCCCTGCACCTTTGGCAAAGTGTAACCAAAAATCAGGATTATGTTGTGAGTGTGTCTCACCTGCGAGTAGCGGGATAATGACCAGAAAAGGCACAACGGCAATGTCTTGAAATAGTAAAATACCCAGTGCCATGCGACCATGCTGTGTCCGCATCTCATTTTGTTCATTGAGTTGCTTAACCACGATTGCCGTCGATGACATGGTTGCTGCCCCGCCTGCAATAATGGCTCCAGCCCAAGGAATACCGAAATAATGCAATGGTGTTGCAATTGCAATGGTGGTGATGATGACTTGTAAGCCCCCTAAGCCCAGCACAGTGCTTTTCATATCAATTAATTGCTTAATTGAAAATTCCAAGCCGATTGCAAAGAGTAAAAAGACAACACCGACCTCACCCATTAAATCAATATAACTATTGTGTTCAATGAGGTTTAAAGCATATTCACCCGTTACTGCTCCAACCAGTAAATAGCCCAAAATAGGCGGCAAACTAAATACGCGGAATGTTGCAACAGCTCCTACGGATAGGATGAGTAATTTGATAATGCTGTCGAGAATGTCCGTTGTTGCATGTTCCACAGATTTGCCCTTGTATTCTTCTTAATATGCCTATACGTTAAGTGTTTTATGGTCTTAGGATGTATCGTATGTTAACACTTTATCAATTTGATTCATGCCCCTTTTGTTGGAAAGTCAAAGCCTTATTAAACTATGCGAAACAAGATTATGATATTGTCGAAGTATCACCGTTCGGCATGAAAGAGCTGGACTTTACTGACCATAAAAAAGTCCCTGTATTGCGTGATGGCGATAAAATTATCACTGAATCCGCTACGATTGTTCAGTACATCAATGATCACTACGCACATCTACCCAGCAATGAGGGAGCTGAGAAATGGATAGACTGGATAGATGACAAATTAGTTCATTTTTTACCCCCACTTATTCACCCCAATTTTGTAACATCATTTAAAAACTTTTCCGTGATTATGCGAAACAGCAAATCAGGCTTCGCAATGAAAGCTATCGCCCGACTCATGGGAGCAATAATGATGCCAAAAGTCGCCAAAAAAATGAAAGCTAAACACAATATCCAAGACCCCAAAAGTGAATTTTTAGCAGAAATTGACCATTGGGTAAACAACGGCTTGCAAGGCAAAAACTACTTCGGCGGCGAACAGCTCGATTTCGTCGATTGCAGCGTATTCGGCGTACTCCGCTCATCCCATGAACTCGGCATTATCGACATGGCAAAGCAACACAATGCAGAATTTGCTAGGTGGTATGATAGATGCTATGCAAAAATTTGTGCATCGGCATATGATTAAAATAAACTGGTGAAGATAGAGATTTTCTGAAGAGGTGAGTAGAAAGTGTGTCTGTTTCCCTTTTTTTTATCGTATAATGCCGACTTTCAAAATTTCTGATGATGGATTTCAGTTATGTCTCAAGTAAATAAAGATTCGATAAATAAAGTGGTGCTTGCCTATTCAGGTGGTTTGGATACGTCGATTATTGCAAAATGGCTTCAGGATGAATACCAATGTGAGGTCGTAGCATTTACTGCGGATGTTGGGCAAGGTGAGGAA
>JALWYT010000123.1 GCA_026992705.1 Thiotrichaceae bacterium | reverse complement strand
AATTACAATAGGAGAAGGTTACAAAATAGCTATTTTAAACTTAACTCTATGGATATTGATTAAGGCTGTTCCTAATACCCCTGCAATGTTAAGATTACCGCATTTTTATTGAAATAAAAGTTAAGAGATATGGCAGGACATAGTAAATGGGCTAATATTAAGCACAAAAAAGCCGCAAATGACAAAAAACGTGCAAAAGTATGGACGAAAATTATTCGTGAAATCACCGTTGCGGCTCGTGAAGGGAAGACTTCTGACCCGAATGCTCATCCGCGTTTACGCTTAGCGGTTGATAAAGCATTGAGTGCCAATATGCCGAAAGACACGATTGAGCGTGCTTGCAAGCGGGGTTCTGGTGAGCTTGGTGGTGAGTCTTATGATGAAATCCGTTATGAAGGCTACGGGCCAGGTGGTGTTGCAGTTATTGTTGAGTGTATGACCGACAACCGCAATCGTACCGTATCTGAGGTTCGTCATGCCTTTTCTAAAGCGGGTGGAAATTTAGGCACGGATGGTTCCGTTGCTTATATGTTTAAGAAAATCGGCGTATTGCTTTATCCACCAGGTTCTAATGAAGATACCATTATGGAAGCCGCATTAGAGGCTGGAGCTGAGGATGTAGTGACTGAAGACGATGGTTCTATTGAGGTAATTACCGAGCCTGCTAACTTTGCTGAAGTGCAGCAAGCTTTGATTGATGCAGGGCTAGAACCTGAGGAAGCTGAAGTCACTATGCGGGCAGATAATCTAACCCCATTGGATGTTGCAACGGCTGAAAAGCTAATAAATTTAGTTGAAGCGTTGGAAGAATTAGACGATGTGCAAGAAGTCTTTTCCAATGCCGATATTCCTGATGAATTAATGGAAGCCTAATTGCATTTGAAACGTATTATTGGCATAGACCCTGGTTCCCGCTTGATGGGAATTGGGGTGATTGATAGCGATGGTCGCTACAATAAACACATCTATAGCGATACCTTGCGTTTAGATGGCTCAAACCCCATCCCTGAGCGCTTAGGGATAATTTTCACCGAAGTTAAACGCATTATTGAACAGTATTCGCCAGACGAGTTTGCCATTGAAAATGTTTTTATGGCTAAAAATGCCGCCTCTGCTTTAAAGCTAGGACAAGCCAGAGGAGCAGCTATCTGTGCTGCAGTCACATCTAAACTTGATGTCTTTGAATACAGTCCAAAAGAAATCAAGCAGTCCGTCGTTGGGAAAGGTGCGGCTGACAAGCAACAAGTACAACACATGGTAAAAGTCTTGCTAAACTTGCAAGGGAGGCTACAAGCCGATGCGGCTGATGCAATGGCTGTTGCCTTATGCCATGCCCATGCTGGGGCTTTAAAAGCTCGCTTGCAAGGGAAATAAATCCCAACGACTAGAAATCACACAAAAAACACTATGATCGGACTCTTACGCGGTAAACTTATCCATAAACAAGCTCCTGACATTATGTTAGATGTCAATGGCGTGGGTTATGAATTGCAAGCTTCAATGCAAACATTTTTGGATTTGCCTGATTTGCATGAGGAAGCGACTTTATTTACCCATTTTATTGTGCGAGAAGATGCTCATACGCTGTATGCCTTTAGCTCACCAACTGAGCGTGACTTATTTAGAACGCTATTGCGAGTTAATGGTGTAGGTCCAAAAATGGCATTAGCGATTGTTTCTAGCATGTCGGTTGATGATTTTTCCCGCTATGTTCATGCGGATGATGCAATCGCTTTAACTAAAATACCAGGGGTTGGCAAAAAAACAGCAGAACGGCTGATTATTGAAATGCGAGATCGCTTGCCAAAGATTGAAACCTCACCAGAAAACGATGATGGACTCGCCAAGCCAATAATTGTTGTGCAACGTGACAAGGAAGAAGAAGCCATCAACGCACTCCTAGCCTTAGGCTATAAACCTGCTCAGGCTAGCAA
>JALWYT010000122.1 GCA_026992705.1 Thiotrichaceae bacterium | reverse complement strand
TTCTCGTTATTTTTTTTCCTGAGCGTGGAAACCATGTATCCAACGTTTTACCTGTTGCAACATCGGTAAAACGGTGTCCAATTCGTTTAATTGTCATATTTTTAACCTTATTAAATTATGCTGAGTCGTGATTACATTTCCTATTTCTTAACCAAGCAGGAAACGCAATACAATCCTGTTAATCCCTGTTAACCATTATCAACGGAATTATAGAGCAATCTCATAAATAAAAAAGGCTACCGTAATTGGTAGCCTTTTTTATTATTTTGCCAAACTTGCTAATTTAGCAACAAAGCTTATTTGATATTAAGCATTTCCTGATAAGTAGGAAGTGGCCATAAATCATCAGCAACTTCAGCTTCAAGAGCATCAGCAGCCGCACGGATTTCAGCCATTGTTGGCAACATGGTTTTTGCACAGTGTTGCATATGAGCTTCTGCAGAATCATGCTCTGCATCTAGCTGTTCAGCAAGCTTATTAACTGCAGTCATCATGTCGTTGGTTAGCTCAGCAACTTTGTTGAGTGTGCTGCTATCAAAATCAACGCCAAGATCAGACATATTCGCCGCTGTATTAGCAAGATCGTTCATATAGCGAGTTGCCGCAGGATAGATTTGAGTTTTAGCAATATCAATCATTAATTTTGCCTCAACCTCAATCTTCATTGTGTAGATTTCAGAGTACACTTCAAAGCGGCTAGCAAGCTCTTCAGCGGTTAATACACCAGTGCTTTCAAATAGCTCTTTAATTGACTCATCTTTCAAGTATGGGTAAGCATCTGCACTGGTTGGTAGGTTAATTAAACCACGCTTTTCAGCTTCTTCATGCCACTCTTTTGAGTAACCATCACCACCGAATACTGCTGCACCGTGAGCTTCCATTAGCTCTTTAAGAACTGCAATAACGGCTGCAGTCTTATCTGCACCACTTGAAAGCTGAGCTTCTAGCTTGTCTGCGATCCAATTTAATGAATCAGCAAGGATGGTATTCATGACAATTAATGGGCCTGAAACTGACATTTCAGAACCCACTGCACGGAACTCAAAACGGTTACCTGTGAAAGCAAAAGGAGAAGTACGGTTTCTATCACCTGCATCCTTCTCATACGTTGGGATTTGAGAAAGACCAAGATCTATAATACCCGCTTCAGAAGCATCGTCTAATTTACCTTCTTTGATGCTATTGAAGATACCTTCGATACGCTCACCAAGATAAGTTGACATGATCGCAGGAGGTGCTTCGTTTGCACCTAAACGGTGATCATTACCTGCTGATGAAGCTGCGATACGAAGTAAAGGACCGTATTTATGTACGCCACGAATAACCGCACCACAGAATAATAAGAAGTTAAGATTTTCTGCAGGTGTGCTACCAGGATCAAGCAAGTTACCTTGAGTTGAGTTACCCACTGACCAGTTGACGTGTTTACCAGAACCATTGATACCAGCAAATGGCTTCTCATGGAATAAACAAACAAAGCCATGACGCTTAGCTGTATGTCTGAAGACAGTCATCAATAACTGCTGATGATCAGAAGCAACATTAGCAGCCTCAAAATAAGGAGCAACTTCGAATTGAGCTGGTGCAACCTCATTATGATGTGTTTTAGCAGGGATACCTAAACGGTAAAGCTGATCTTCAACATCTTGCATGAAGTTCTGAACACGCTCAGGAATTGCACCAAAATAGTGATCATCAAATTCTTGACCTTTAGCAGGTGGCTTACCGAACAAAGTACGACCCGCTAATAATAAATCAGGGCGAGCGGCTGCAAAGTTAGCATCAACTAAGAAATACTCTTGCTCTGCACCACAGCTAGAATTTAATGGAGCAACTTCTTTCTCACCCATTAATTTCAAGACTTTAGTTGCCGCCTCGTTCATCGCCTTATTTGAACGAAGTAGAGGGATTTTCTTATCTAATGAATGCCCTTTCCAAGACATAAAGGTGCTAGGAATGCAAAGTGTCGCACCATTATCTGTGTGCATGATATAAGCAGGGCTAGTTGGATCCCAGAGTGTATAGCCACGAGCGGCATTCGTCTGACGCAAGCCACCATTTGGGAATGATGAACCATCAGGCTCACCTTTAACTAATAAATCACCGTTGAAATCAGTGATCATATTGCCATCACTATCTGCGATAATGAAACCATCATGCTTTTCAGCTGTAGCACCTGTTAATGGGTAAAAGATATGAGAAAAGAACTTAGCACCTTTAGAGATTGCCCATTCTTTCATTGCCGCTGCAACAGCATCAGCCGTTGCCATATCAACAGGTTCTCCTGTTTTGATGGTCTTTTTAATGGATTTAAATGCTTTTTTGGAAAGCATTTCTTCCATTTTTGCAAGGTTAAAAACATCTGTTGCCCAGATCTTGCTTAATGGCTTGGTCATTTTAGTTTTAGCTTTTTTGCCGTTTACAATCTGTTGAACAGCTTCGAGACGTGCATAATTACCACTCATACTATTTTCCTTTGACTATATTACATAGGTGTTACCAATACCTTACTGGTTGAGAAGACAAATAAGGTAGGATAAAAATAAAAATTTACTCACCACTCATGCAAAAATTAAGCCACTTTTTTTAAAATTACTTTTTTGCACAAAATAAAGTGTTGGAGTAAAAAAGCATAAAATAGCAAAAAAAACAAGTTTATGTGTTGCAATAGAGATATAAATACAAAGGTTTTTAGAGATAGAATCACGGATAAATATAAGAGCAAGGTAAAGTAAACGTCTAGTTTAGTACAAAGTTTGACCAATAAAGTGCGTAACATGCTATATAAATTACTCTCACTGCCATAAGCATAGATACCGTCTTTTATATTGAAATCAATAACTTTTGTTAGGTAACTATTAATTAAAATAACTACAGTATTAAAGTATTGTAATATTCTCTACTAAATAAATAAGAAAATTAGCACCCTCATGTCAAGAGTGCTAAAATGGTGCAGTAATTGATAGGAGATGAAAATAAATGACTAAAGCATTAGCGGTTTGTACGGAAACATTACCTGTTCCAACGGGTGATTTTGATCACTTTTTACAAGTAATTAATGAGTATCCAGTACTCAGTGCTCAAGAAGAAAAAGAAATTGCAACTCGCCTGAAACAAGATGGTGATTTAGAAGCTGCACGTAAATTAGTATTACATAATTTACGTTTTGTTATTAAAGTTGCTCGTGGTTATACAGGTTACGGTTTACCATTACCTGATCTAATTCAAGAGGGTAATATCGGTTTAATGAAAGCTGTGAAGCGTTTTGACCCTGATATGGGGGTACGCTTAATTTCATTTGCTGTACACTGGATTCGTGCGGAAATTCATGAATATGTTATCCGTAACTGGAAAATTGTAAAAATTGCAACCACTAAGGCACAAAGAAAGTTATTTTTTAATCTACGCAGTAGTAAAAAGCGTCTAGGCTGGCTAAATCAGGCAGAAGTTAATGCTGTTGCTAAAGATCTAAATGTTAGCAGTAAGGATGTACTAGAAATGGAAAAACGTCTTAGCGGTCAAGATATTGGTTTTGATTTGCCAATAGGTGTTGAAAGTGATGATCGGGCATATAGTCCTAGTCAATACCTTGTTGATCAAAGCAATGCAGACCCTGCAGACAGCTTAGAAGTATCAGATTTAGATAACCACCAGCGTGAATTATTTTATCAAGCACTAGAGCAATTAGATGATCGTAGTAAAGACATACTCAGTAGTCGCTGGTTAAGTGATAAAAAAATAACCTTACAAGATTTAGCTGGTCGATATGGTGTTTCAGCTGAACGTATTCGTCAGTTAGAAAATAATGCAATTAATAAAATAAAATCCGCTGTTGTAAACTAATTAATGAGGTTAGCAATACCATAACGTTATGGATAAAAAAAGCACGACATTGTCGTGCTTTTTTAGTGCATTTTTTAATTTTTTGTTTTATCAACAATTTGATTATCTTTAATCCAAGACATCATACCACGCAGCCTAGCACCAACTTCTTCGATTGGATGCTCACGACCTAAGCGACGTTTAGCTTTAAGCGTTGCTTCACCGGCTAGATTTTCTAGAATAAACTCACGGGCAAACTCACCATTTTGAATTTCAGTCAGAATTTTCTTCATTTCTTTCTTGGTTTCATCCGTGATAATACGAGGACCACGCGTTAAATCACCGTATTCTGCGGTATTAGAAATGGAGTAACGCATATTCGCGATACCGCCTTCATACATAAGGTCAACGATCAGCTTTAATTCGTGTAAGCACTCAAAGTATGCCATTTCAGGAGCGTAGCCTGCTTCGGTTAGGGTTTCAAAACCAGCTTGTACCAATGCCGTTGCACCGCCACATAATACCGCTTGCTCACCGAATAGGTCAGTTTCCGTTTCTTCGCGGAATGTGGTTTCAATAATACCTGCACGACCACCGCCATTAGCCGATGCATAAGATAAGGCGATTGCTTTTGCATTGCCTGAAGCATCTTGATGAACTGCAATAAGTGAAGGAACGCCACCGCCTTGAGTATAAGTTGAGCGGACTAAATGACCGGGACCTTTAGGTGCAATCATAATGACATCAAGGTCAGCACGCGGGCTAATTTGCTCGAAATGGATATTAAATCCATGTGCGAATGCCAGTACTGCACCGTCTTTTAGTTTGCTTTCAATATCACGATAAAGTTTTGCCTGATGCTCGTCAGGAGCAAGAATCATGACAACATCTGCACCTTCAACTGCCTCAGTAATCGGCTTGACGGTTAAGCCTGCGTTTTCTGCTTTTACTACAGAAGAGGAGCCTTCGCGTAAGCCAACGGTAACGTCAACACCTGAGTCTTTTAGGTTATTCGCATGTGCGTGACCTTGTGAGCCATAACCAATAATGGTTACTTTTTTACCTTGAATAATCGACAAATCAGCATCTTTGTCGTAGTAAATATTCATTGTCATGATTTTAATCCTTGTTAAAAAGTTGTTTGTTTTTCATTGTTACCATAATACATAACGGAGAACAGGGCGTAGAAGCTAGTGCAAACTGTTGTTTATTGCAATAAAATTAAATATTCAGTGATGTATTGCCTCTAGCAATGCCCATTACACCTGAACGCACGACTTCTAAAATTGTTTGGCACTCCAATGCGTCAATGAATGAATCTAATTTATCACTTCTACCCGTCAGCTCAATTGTGTAAGTACGTTGTTTCACATCAATAATGCGAGCACGGAAAATATCACTAATTCGCTTGATTGTTGCACAGTCATCGGTTGTTCCTGCGGCAACTTTCAACATTAGCATTTCACGAGCGATATAATTACCATGCGGTAAATCCATGACTTTTATTACATCAATTAATTTATTTAACTGCTTAATAATTTGTTCGATAATTTCAGGTTCACCATATGTTACTAATGTCATACGAGATAAGCTAATGTCATCAGTCGGTGCAACAGTTAACGATTTGATGTTGTAACCTCGAGCAGAAAAAAGCCCAGCAACACGTGAAAGTGCTCCAGTTTCATTTTCTATTAATATTGAAATTATATGTCGCTTCTTTGCCATCGTACTACACCAGAATCATTTCATTCAGACCTGCACCTGCAGGAACCATAGGATACACATTCTCTTCTCGAGTTGTGATAAAATCCATAAAGACTAAGCGATCTTTCATTGCTAAGGCTTCTTTAAATGCTCCTTCAACATCTGTAGGGTCAGTAATTCGTATGCCGACATGCCCATAAGCTTCCGCTAATTTTACAAAATCAGGGTTTGAATGCTTATACATATCAACGCTAGAATAACGTTTATCATAGAAGAACTGTTGCCATTGCCGAACCATACCTAAATAACCATTATTTAGATTAATGATTTTAAGCGGTAAACTTTCTTGTGTGCAGGTCGCTAACTCCTGAATACACATTTGAATGCTGCCATCACCTGTAATACAAGCAACCAATTCATTGGGATGGGCAATTTGGGCTCCCATTGCGGCAGGCAAACCAAAGCCCATTGTGCCTAAACCACCTGAGTTTAACCAGCGATTAGGTTTATTGAATTTATAGAATTGTGCTGCCCACATCTGATGTTGTCCGACATCTGAGGCAAGATAAGCATTACCGTTGCTAACTTCCCAAAATTTTTCAACCACATATTGTGCTTTAATGTCACCTTTAGGGTCTTGTGTATAGTGTAAGCAATCTTCAGCACGCCATTTATCAATTTGTTTCCACCAATGAGCGATTGCAGCTTGATCAAGCTCATTATAGCGACCTTCCAGCTCTGCCAACATGGTATTCAAGACAATTTTAACATCACCAACAATAGGTACATCGACTTCCACCGTTTTAGAAATAGAAGCAGGGTCAATATCAATATGAATAATTGTTGCATTTGGGCAGAATTTTTCCAAATTTCCTGTTACACGATCATCAAAGCGTGCACCAATGGCAATTAAAATATCCACATTGTGCATTGCCTGATTCGCTTCATAAGTGCCATGCATACCCAACATGCCTAAAAATTGCTTATCAGTTGCAGGATATGCTCCTAAACCCATTAACGTATTGGTAATAGGGAAATTTAAATTTTGAGCAAATTCCGTCAACTCTTTTGCTGCACCTGAGGAAATGACCCCACCACCTGTATAAATAACAGGCTGTTTAGCAGAAAGAATAAGCTCAACCGCTTTTTTAATCTGTCGCTTATTCCCCTTAACATTAGGCTGATAAGACCGCATTTTAAGCTCGTCAACCGTAGGGTAATGAAACTCTGTTTTAAGCAAGCCGAGGTCTTTAGG